>CAKOKV010000022.1 GCA_934095805.1 uncultured Bacilli bacterium
GCATTAGGCGGTGGTACCAACTGTGTAATATGCAACACTCGTCCAATTATGTTATATACTTGTTGTGGTAATGGAGCACCTTGGAGTATGCCTGTTAGTAGAACAGAAACAGATACAACAAGTTCAGTATTTAGAGTAGAAAAGGTAGATGGATGTTGTTGTACATTTAGAGTTTTAGCAGCTAACCCAGATACAACATCACTTTACCCTTATGTAAGCACAGATTCAATTTTCACAATGGATTGTAATTGCTTATGTACTATAAGATGCTTAAATGATACTTATGTAGAATGCTTATAATAGAACCATTAAAAAGAAAAGTAGAGTAATTCTACTTTTTTTGATGCAAAAAGTAGTGTTTTTAAATTTTTTATCTTATATAATAAATAGAGGAGAAAATAATTTCTTGACAAATTTGATATTAATGTTAATATTATTTTTGTGAAGAGAAATTAAAAAAGGAGAAATATGAAGAATCTTGTTATAGTAGAAAGCCCTAGTAAAAGTAAAACAATAGAAAAATATCTAGGCAAAGATTATAAAGTATTATCAAGTAAAGGTCATATAAGAAATTTATCAAATACAGGTAAATATGGTCTTGGAATAGATTTAGAAAATGGTTATAAACCTAACTATATTACTTTAAAAGAAAAAAGTAAGGTTGTAAAAGAACTTAAAGCAGCTGTTAAAGATTGTGATAATGTTATATTAGCAACCGATCCAGACCGTGAGGGAGAAGCTATAAGTTGGCATTTAAAAGAAGCATTAAATCTTAAAGATAATAGTTATGATAGAGTAGTATTTAATGAAATAACAAAACCAGCTATTATAGAATCATTTAAACACCCAAGAAAAATAGATGATAATTTAGTACATAGTCAAGAATCTAGACTTATGCTTGATAAAATAATAGGGTTTAGACTAAGCAGACTTATGCAATATAAAACAGATGGTAAGAGTGCTGGTAGAGTACAAAGTGTAGCACTTAAATTAATTGTTGATAGAGAAAGAGAAATAGAAGCATTTATTCCAAAAGAATATTACACTATTGAAACAGACTTTAAAGACTTTAAAGCAACATTAACTAAATACAAAGGTAAAGAAATTGAAATAAATAGTAAAGTTGAAGCTGATGAAATAATTAGTAAATTATCAAATGCTTATAATATAGCCAATGTAGACAAAAAACTTAAAAATAAGCAAAGTAAATTACCTTTTACAACAAGTACACTTACTCAAATGGCTTCAAATCGTTTAGGCTATCCAGCATCTAAAACAATGATGATAGCTCAAAAATTGTATGAAGGAATTAATATTGGTAGTGAAACAGTCGGTCTTATTTCATATATGAGAACAGATTCAATTAGACTTTCGGATTTATTTATAAATGATACAGAAAAGTATATTGAAAACAATTATAGAAAAGAATATAAGGGATATGCTAAAACAGCTAAAAAGAATGATAATGTTCAAGATGCCCACGAAGCAATTAGACCAACAAGTATAGACAGAACACCAGAAAGTGTTAAAAAGTATTTAAAACCAGAAGAATATAAACTGTATAATTTAATATATATAAGAACATTAGCTTCACTAATGGCAGATGCTAAAGTAGAAGCAACTTCTGTTGATTTAGATAATAATGATTATACATTCCATGCTACTGGTCAAGTATATGTTTTTGATGGATATTTAAAAGTATATAAAGATTATGAAGATACAGAAGATACAGTACTTCCTGATTTTGCCAATTATATGTCTTCAGTAATTGTTTCAGATAAAGTAGAGAAAATACAACACTTTACTGAACCAAAATCTAGATATACAGAAGCAAAACTTATTGCTGAACTAGAAAAGTTAGGAATAGGAAGACCAAGTACTTATGCTAAAATAATTTCAGTATTAAAAGAAAGAAAATATGTTGAAATTAAAGATAAGAAATTCTATCCAACAGAGGTTGGTGTAAATGTTACTGATAAATTACAAGAATTCTTTTCAGGAATAATTAATGTTGATTATACAGCAAATATGGAAAATGAACTTGATTTAGTTGCTGATGGAAAATTAGAATGGGATACAGTAGTAGATAAATTCTATAAAGACTTTGAACCCCTTGTTGATAAAGCATTTAAAGAAATGGAAAAAGCTAGTCCAAAAGAAACAGGAGAAACATGCCCTGAGTGTGGAAGCCCACTTGTAATTAGAAAAGGAAAGTATGGAGAGTTTGTAGCTTGTTCAAATTATCCAGATTGTAATTACATTAAGAGAGAAGAAAAGGAAAAACCTACTGAAACAGGAGAGGCTTGTCCTAAATGTGGAAGTGCTATGGTAATTAGAAAAGGTAAACATGGTAATTTTACTGCTTGTTCAAACTATCCAAAATGCAAATACATTAAACAAGAAGAACCTAAAGAGTTAGATGAAACCTGTCCAGAATGTGGAAATAAACTAACAGAAAGAGTAGGAAGATACGGAAAATTTATAGCTTGTTCAAACTATCCAACTTGTAAATATATTAAAAAAACTAAAAAATAATCTATAAAAAAATAATTTATATGATAAATATGTAAAAAAGGTATCAATTTACTTGCAATTTTCAGTAGTTATGCTACAATTAATATGTAAGCATTGTATGAAAATATATACAGTGCTAAATATTAATGGGAGGTAATTTACGATGAGTAAAACTGAATTAGTAGAATTCGTTGCTGCTAAAGCCGGATTAACTAAAGCTGATGCTCAAAGAGCATTAGAAGCTACAATCGAAGGTATTACAGCTGGTCTTAAAAAAGAAGGAAAAGTTTCACTAGTTGGATTTGGAACTTTTGCTGCTAAGAAGAGACCTGCAAGAGAAGGTATTAATCCTGCTACAAAGGAAACTATTAAGATTCCTGCTAAGGTTGCAGCAACATTTAAAGCTGGAAGCAAATTAAAAGATGCTTTAAATTAATAAAAAGCCTTTAGGCTTTTTTTATTTGAAAAAATTATTAATTGTGATAAAATAAATTATATGAAAGAAATAGTGGATAAAATTATTGAAGAGGGTTTTGAATGTTATATAGTTGGCGGATATGTACGAAACTATTTACTAGGATATGATTCTAAAGATATAGATATATGTACTAATGCCAAAGTTGAAGATTTAATTAGGATATTTGGTAATACTGGTAAACCTAATAAACAATATTATAGTTATCATATAAAAGAAGGAGAATATACATATGATATAACTTCTTATAGAAAAGAATTACAATATAAAAAGAATAAACCGGTAAAACTAGAATATGCTAACGATTTAAAAACAGATTTACTAAGAAGAGACTTTACAATAAATACATTTGCTATTGATTCGAATGGTAAATTATTAGATTTGTTAAATGCTAAAGAAGATCTTGATAATAAAATTATCAAAGTAGTAGGAAATACTAAAGAAAAATTAACTGAGGATAAAACAAGAATTATAAGAGCTATAAGATTTTGTTGTACACTTGATTTTGATTTATCAGATGAAATATTAGAGTTTCTAAAAGAAAATGGTAAAATGCTAAATGAAATACCAAAAGAATACATAAGAAAAGAATTAGATAAAATATTTGATTCTAATGGATATGATAAATTCTTTGAACTAGTTAAAAAATATAATTTAGGAAAGTATTTAAATATTAAGTTCAATGAAGTATATAAAGCATATGATAAATATGGAATATGGGCTCAAATAGAAACTACATTACCATTTTCAAATGGTGAAAAAACAGTTATATCATACATTTCAAATATGGTTAAAAAAGACTCTATAAGTACTGGAGAATTAATAATATATAGTGATACAATAATAAAAAATGCAAGTTACATATTAAATCTAAATAAAGAGATAAAGTCTTTTGAAGAAATGGGTAAAATACATAGTATTATTGAATTAGAAATAACTCCAAGAGAAATTGCTAAATATGCAGAAATAAATAATATAAAAAAAGTATATAAACTTATTGAAAGAAAAGTAATGTCAGGAGAATTGGAAAATTCTAATTATAGAATAAAAGAATATTTAGAAAATACAAATATAAGAACAATATTAAAGGAAGCGGAATATGAGTGATTTAAGAAATATGTTTACAAGTAAAGATTTTGTTATTAATTCTAATATAGTTAAATGCATAAGTGCAATAGATATTACATTAGATGAGTTTTTGCTTGTATTATATTTCATTAATGTTAGCTCATTATTAAATACAGAAGATATAAAAGAAAAACTTGGATTTGATGAAGAGAAGATATTTAATACATTCACAAGTTTAATAAATAAAAAATATATTGAAATGGTAGTTACTAATAATAATGGGGAAGTTATAGAACAAATAAAATTAGATCCATTATATGATAGACTCGCATTAAATAAAAAGACTGATAGTACAAATAATAAAGATATTTATGCTATGTTTGAAAGTGAACTTGGAAGAACATTAAGCAGTTTTGAATATGAAATGATAAATAAATGGATTGAAAAAGGTGTCAGTGAAGAAACCATTAAATCAGCACTAAAAGAGGCTGTTTTAAACGGAGTTAGAAGTTTTAAATACATTGATAAAATAGTGTACGAATGGTCTAAAAAAGGTATTAAAAATAAGATTAAAGAAGAAAAACAAAAAGAAGAAAAGACTGAAGATGATAGTATATTAGATTTTGAATGGTTTGATGAAAATGAATAAAGATTTAATAATAAATGAATTTGATAGACATTTTATAAATCCAAAATGCGAATTAGAATATTCAAAAGATTATGAATTACTCCTATCAGTTATGCTATCTGCTCAAACGACAGATAAAAGTGTCAATTTAGTAACTAAAGAACTATATAAAAAATATGATACATTAGAAAAATTAAATACATTAAGTATAGAAGAAATTGATAATTATATCAGAAGAATAGGCTTTCATAAAACAAAATCTAAATATTTTAAAGAAATAGTAGAAAAAATATCTAAAATAGGATATGTACCAAATGATAGAGAATATTTAGAAAGTTTAAGTGGTGTTGGTAGAAAAACAGCAAGTGTTGTTTTAGGACAATTATTCGATGAACCATCTTTCGCAGTAGATACTCATGTATTTAGAGTTTCAAAGAGATTAGGCATTACCACTAAAAAAGATGACATTTTAAAGACAGAACAAAAACTAAAAAAATATTTTGATAGAAATATATGGAATAGAATAAACTCACAAATGGTTTTATTTGGTAGATATATCTGTACAAGTAAAAATCCAAAATGTGAAAAATGTAATTTAAAAAATATATGCAAAAATAAAGAGATGAATTAATCATCTCTTTTAATTTACAGTAACAGTTTGAGTAAACTTCTTTGTTATACTTGTTTCTTCATGTTTAAATGATACAGTATAAACTATCTTATAAGTACCAGCAGTACTAGTAAAATTATCTATTGATACTGAATCACTACTTCCATCTTTAGTAATTGAAGTATAACTTACAGATAAATCAGTGACACTACTTTTTACATCATTTCCATTTAATTTAATAGAAGCAATTGATGAATTATCAAGTACAGTATAACTGTCATTTACTTTTAATGTTTTATTTAAATTATTCATAGTTACATCAAAGTTTTTAGTGTCACTACCAGATGCATTAAATGAAATTTTAATTCCATCAGAAGCATTACTTTTAAACTTAGAATAAATACTTTTAATAATAACACCATCAAATGTACCATAATATTTATTTAAGTCAATTGTATAAGTTGTATCTTTTGTAAATCCTACATAAATAGAAGATGTACCAGATGTTAAATATACTGCAAATCCGAAATCTCCAATATTATTAGCATTGTAACTAAGTCGTTTATTATAATAATCTTCTGCCCAAATTGTATATCCATTTTTAAAGTATTCAGATAAGTAATTTGGATCAGCAGCTTCAGGTAAACCAGGAGAATTCCAAGTAAGTGTAAGTGATTTACCTTTAACAGTATAAGAACCAGGAGTAGGGTCACTTAATTTTGAGAATCTATTTGATACTTCACTAGGTTCAGTGCCACTTATGAACAAGAATGTTTTTTTTAATTTACTTGGTGTATAAGCACTTGGCTTTTGAGCTGGTATAGTCTCAAGTTCAACCTCAGCAGAAGTAATTCCACCTGGGTTTTTAAATTTAGCATTCTTTTCATATATTTTATTACCAAGAGCAGCTTGTATTTTTAATCTTTCACTACTTGCATGTCCCATAGTCATATAATGTTTCTTTTTAACATTATCTTTTGTTAATCCTTCTGGATAACCATACCAAATTGCCATAGCATAATCAGTTGTATAACTAGAAGTCCAAGAGTCTGGTATAACACTAGAAGTAAGACCATAACTCTTTAAAAGAGAAGTATCATAAGAACTAGTACCAGTCTTAGTAGCAACTTGTGTTCCAGAAACTTTAAGTCTTGAAGTAGTAACACCAGTAAGCACAGTTGATAATAAATAAGCTGTTTGAGCTTTCATAACTCTTTTTCTTTCAATATCAGCTGTATATTCTTCTTCACTTTCACGATAAACTATTTTAGTAAATGAATATGGAGCTGTATAATAACCTCCATTACCAAATGCAGCATAAGCACCAGCAAGAATAACAGGAGTAACACTATTAAATGCTCCGACTGAATAAGATTGAGGAAGTTTAGTAGTTCCATCTTCTGGTTGAACACCTAAATTAGTCATAAATTCTAATTTTTGTTCATTAGTAGTCATATTAAATGCCTGTAATGCACAAGTGTTAACTGAATTTTTTAAACAATCTCTCATAGTCATAAAACCACTATATTTTCCATTGAAGTTTCTCATATTTCCACTACCATAAGGAGTTTTTTCATCAATGAATGGACCATAAGTACTTAAATTTTCATATTCAAATGCAGGACCATAATCTAAAATAGGTTTAATTGTACTACCAGGGTGTCTCTTTGTTTGATAATCAAATGTAGCAACATTAAGTGTATTGGCACCTTTTTTATTTCTACCAGCACCAACAGCAATTAATGCACCAGTGTTAACATCAACAACAGCAACACCAACTTGAATTTTATCATCTTTAAATTTATAAGTTTTATAGAAATTATTTATAACATCTTGTTTACTTTTCTTCATTGTTGTGTAGATATCCATTGGAACATCATAAGGATTGTGTCCAGTTTTTCTGATAACTTCTGCAACAACTGTATCAATAAATCCAATATATTCGTTTGTACTAGATGTTCCTTCATCTAAGAAGTCTTTTATTTTAACACTAGTACCAGCTTTATATTCAGCATCTGTTATATAACCGTGTCTCTTCATTAAATAAAGAACAGTATTTTTTCTATCATTAGCATCATTTGGATTAACATAAGCATTATATCCATTAGGTGATTGGAACATACCAGCTATCATAGCTGCTTCAACTAAATTGATATCTTTAACATCTTTACCAAAATAATATTTACTTGCTTGTTGAACACCATAAATATTACCACCCATACAAGGAATATTAACATAGTACTCAATTAATTCTTCTTTTGTAAATGCTTTTTCAAGTTTAAATACAGCCATATAAATATCTGTAAACTTTCTTATAATACCTCTAATACCTTGATCTTCAAAATCAGTATATTCAAGTTTTGAAAGTTGCATTGTTAGGGTAGAAGCACCACCACCACCTCTTCCTAAAACTTGACTAATTGAAGCCTTTAAGAATCTAGGAGCATCAAATCCATTATGTTGGAAGAATCTTGAATCCTCTGTAGCAATAATAGCATCAATTAATACTTGTGGAAGCTCATCATAAGAAACTTTTTCTCTTTTTTCACTACCAAGAGTAGCATATATATTACCATCAGCATCAAAAATTCTAGTAGATTCCTTCTCAAACAGATTATCTTTATTAAACTCTGGTGCACTTTTTACGATATAGTAACAAAATCCAATACCAGCCATAAAACAAAGCAATCCGCAAGTTACAATAAATACTAATAACCAATACCAAACTCTAAATCTTTTTTTCTTTTTAGGAGTTTCATCTTCATTATTATTCTTTCTAATTTTTTTCATAAAAACCTTCCTTTAATTAAAATAAGCTCTGTCAACTGCATCTAAATATTTAAGTCTAGGTGTATAACTTTCACTTATTTTATATCCTCTATCTTTTAAATAATTATATTCAATAGATTTTCTTTCATTATTATCAATAAAATCAATTAAATCTTCACCTTTAAATAAATAAAACTCATTATTCATAAATATTATCAAAAATACAATACCTTTTTGTTTAATAACTTTTCTTATATGAAGAATTTGATGTTCTTTAACATTATTAAGTGGAAAAGAAGTTTTAGAGTGACACTCCTTAGCATCAAATTCTATATATTTTTCTCTATAAATACCATTATAGTCAAGTGTAGAAATATTAGAATAAACAGCTTTATCTATTAAATGTGACTTATTAGTAGGATAACATACATTTAGTACTTTTATTGGTGTAGGCTTTTTATATATTAAACATTTATCAATACTATTATAGTAAGTATTTGAATCATTTAATATATTTTCAAGAAACATACCTCTGTTTTTATAAGTAGTATTATTCATCAGCTCTTCACCAATTAACATTATACTATAATTATATGTAATTTTCTAGATAATCATATGAATAATGTAAACTAATATATTATATAAAAAGATAAAAAACTCTTTTATTTTAAGCAAAAATATGCTAAAATAAATTCGCTTTAAGAAAAAAGACATGCTTATTGATTTAATATTCCAGTGCTTACAATGTAAGTGAATATTAATTTAAAGATAGGCAGAAGAATTAACGAAAGGAGAAATGAAAAATGGCAGTAATTGCAAAAAGTTATTTATTAGAAGCTGGTGTTCATTTCGGACATCAAGCTAAAAGATGGAATCCTAAAATGAAGGAATACATTTTTACTACAAGAGATGATATACATATTATCGATTTACAAAAAACTGTTGAAAAAATAGAAGAAGCTTATGCTGAACTTCTTAAAGCATGTGAAAACGGTGGTAAGGTTCTTTTCGTAGGTACTAAGAAACAAGCTAAAGAAGCTAGTATCGAAGAAGCTACAAGATGTAATAGTTTTTATGTAACAGAAAGATGGCTAGGAGGTACTCTTACTAATTTCAGAACAATTAAAGAAAGAATTAAGAGACTTGTAGAAATCGAAAAAATGGAAAAGGATGGTAAGTTCGAATTACTACCTAAAAAAGAAGTTGCTAAAATTCAAAAAGAATATGATAGATTAAATAAACTTCTTTGTGGTGTTCGTGATATGGATCGTTTACCAAAAGCTATCATCGTTGTTGATCCAAGAGTAGAAGCTAATGCTATTCACGAAGCTCGTAAATTACATATTCCAGTATTCGGAATTGTAGATACTAACTGTGATCCAGATGCTGTTGATTATCCAATCCCAGCTAATGATGATGCTGTTAGAAGTGTAAAAGTTGTTTTAGGTGTTTTAGCTAATGCAGTTTGTGAAGCAAACGGACTTCCATTAGTTGATTA
>CAKOKV010000023.1 GCA_934095805.1 uncultured Bacilli bacterium
CTTAGAAATATACGAAAAAATATTCTCATAATGAATATTTTTTTTCATATATTTAATTGAAAGGAGAAATATATGAGAGAAATTATTCCATTAAAAAAAGATATTATATTTAAAACTAAAATAGGAGAAATAACTAACATTAGTTTAGAACATGATTATAAAATTCTAGATGATTTGGTTGAAGGAACAGTAAATATAAATGGTACATATAAAATGACCGAAGCAACTGTTTTAGATGAAGAGTTTGAATATACAGTTCCATTTGGTATAGCTATATCAAAAAAAGTAAACAAAGATACAATAAAAATAGACATTGATGATTTTAAATATTCAATTTCTAAAGATGTATTAACTGCGAACATTGATTTATTATTTACTTGTGATGAAATAGAAGAAGAAAAGAAAGATGAAGAAAAAGAAGAAACTGACACACTAGATAATTATTTAAATGATTATTTTAATGATGATATTGAATTACCAGAAGAAACCAAAACAGAAACTATTGAGCCAATTGTAAATGATGTTGATATAGATAATAATATTACCAATATAACAAACACTATTATAAATAATGAAAATAAATATTATACATACAAAATATACATTTTAAGAGAAGGAGATACAGTAGACCAAGTATGTAATAAATATAATATTAGTAAAGAAGAATTATCTTTATATAATAATTTAAATGATTTAAAAATAGGCGATAAAATAATAATACCTGAAGTAAATGAGTAAAAAATATAAAAATAGTGTCTTAATAGAAGATGACATAATTACTAAAAAAAGAAATAATGATTTATTAGAATTATATGAATATTTAGATACAGTAAGTTTTAAC
Source organism: uncultured Bacilli bacterium (assembly GCA_934095805.1). The sequence goes on from CAKOKV010000023.1 coordinate 842, forward strand.
AACTATCCTGAAATAATAGATATTAATGATAGAGAAGTTAAAACAAAATATATTAAAGAAGAAAAATATCATGAAGTAAGTACAGGTACTGAACTTATAAAAACACTTTCTATGCTTCATTATAAAACAATGTTTTTTAAAGATGTTAGTAAAAATAAATATAAAAATATATATGATAAATTACTATCAAATATAGAATATTTAACTAAATATTATGAAACAGCTATAGAAGAAATAGAAAATGAAGAATTTATGTCGCCATCACATTATTTGTTTGCTAGAAACTATAGTGCAATAGATAGTTCACTCAAATATGCCAAAGAAGAACTTAAAAAATGGTTTAAAATAGTTGAATTTAAATCAAAAGAAAGAGTATGTATTAATCATAATAACATTTCATTAGAACATTTTATTCATGGAGATAAAAATTATTTAATAAGTTGGGATAATTATTTGGTTGACACTCCAGTCTTAGATCTATATAAATTTTATAAAAAAGAAGGTTATAAACTTGATTTTATTTATCTTTTAAAAGTTTATAATGAAACTTTATCTTTAACAGATGAAGAAAAAATGCTTTTTAATGTTTTAATATCAATACCTCCAAAAATAATAAAAATAGATAATGAAATGGATAATACATATAATATAAAAAACACATATTCATATATATATTCTGGTATGAATATTGTAAGAGAAAATAAATAATCTACAATTGTAGATTTTTATTTTTATTTGTTATATAATTACAATAAGGAGTAAGATATGAAAAATAAAAAAGGTTTCATTTCAATGTCACTTGTATATACATTCTTAATATTATTTCTTTTTGTTATGCTTGCTATTTTAAGAACATACTCAAGAAATAATAAAATACTAACAACTTTTAGTGAAAGAATAAACAGCGATTTAAAAGTATCAAATGAACAAAAAAGTAAATTGTATTATAGAATTTTAATAGATAATTTAAATTATTCAGATATAGTAGATAGCATTAATGTAAGTAGTAGTACAGGAATAAATTTCAGTTTACCTTCAAGTGAGACTAATGGAAAAGGTCTATATTATACTAGTAGTGCTGATAAATCAATTAATGGTAAAAGAGTTTACTATTTTAGAGGGGCTGTAAATAATAATTATGTTATTTATGCTGGATTTTGTTTTAGAATAATAAGAACTGCAGAAGGAAATGCTGTTAAAATGCAATATGCAGGTGTACCAACAAATGGGGCATGTCCAGAAGGAACAATTACTTCTCCAATAACTGATGTTGTATATAATCAAACAACAAAAGATAATACATTTATAGGTTACAAAACTGGTGTTGAAAATGAATGCGATTCGACTACAACTTGTGTTATAACAACACCAACAACAACATATGAAGAATCAACAAAAAATACATTTGATAGTAATGCTAAAAAAGAAATAGATAATTGGGCAAAAAATAATATTTATTCAAAAGGTGATGAAATCACAAAATATCTAGCTGATGTAGTTTATTGTTCAGATAGAAAAATCACTACTACTAGTGAAGGATATACTGGTACAGGAACACAATTTGGTTATGGAAATAATGTTACCTATTATAATCCATATTTAAGATTTCAATCAAACTCACCAACATTTAATTGTATAAATGATAAAGATAAATTTAGTCAATCATTAGCATCAGGTAATGGAGAATTACTATACCCAATAGGTATGATTACAATGGATGAATTAATGTATGCAGGAGCTATTGCTAAAAATGGTACAACAACATCAGATACACATTATTTAGCAAACGGAAATCAATATTTTACAATGACACCAAGTTCTCATGTAAGTAATTATTCAAATATATTTATACATAATGCAGATGGAACACTTGAAGAAGTAAATACTTCACAAAAAGGAAAAATATTTCCAGTTATATCTTTAAGAGGAGATTCTGTAATTAGCAGTGGTACAGGACTTAGAACAAGTCCATATATAATAGGAGAATAATATGAATAAAAAAGGATTTGTATTTGTAGAAAGTGTAACAGTATTAATAGTAGTTACACTAGCATTAACAATGTCATTATCTAGTTATGACCTTTTAGCAAGCAAATCAAAACAAAGAAATTACTATGATATTCCAAGTGATAAATATTTATTATGGACAGTAAATGAAATGGGAAATAAAACAGGAATGAGTTATCAAAGTAATTTAGTTGCTTCTAAAGATAATTGTGATACAACTTACATGAATGATATTATTTCTGATTGTAAACAATTATTTAGTGATACTAATATGGTATATTTTATAATAATAGATGATGTAGAAAAAGCACTTACTAATAATTCTAGTGAAAATTATTATGCTACTAAAGTGTATGATAATGGAACAATAGAATATCTAAAAACATTAAAAAAATATCAAGATGATGATACAACACCTATTAATTATGCAGTAGGAGTATTTTATAGAAAAGGAAAATATTATTATGCTTCTATAATGTTATAATGGAGGATAACATGAATAAAAAAGGATTTACACTAATTGAATTAATTGTAAGTATAACTTTAGTATCAATTATACTTGTTTCACTTTTAGCTACACTTGTTAAATTAAAACAAACATATGAAGTTATAGATGAAGATAGTGATATTAGAATATTTAGTGCTTCAATATCAAGGCATATAAATAATGATATTATTAATAATAAAGGTATCTCAAAAGCAAGTTGTAATGAAGAGGGAAATACTTGTGATATAAAATTAAGAAATGGAGAGGAAAGACAAATAAAAGTATATACTCTTTCATTAAATGGAACTAAAGCAGTAAAAGATAGTGATGGTAATATTTTAAGATATGAAAGAACAGATACTAGTACAGTATCATATTATGATAAGAAGACAAATAAGCAATTATTTTTAAGAACAATAGAACAAGAAAATATACAAAATAAAGATCAAGATAGAGTTACTACAAGAGGATATAAATTTACAGGATTATCTCTTAATCAATATTCTTATGATAATAAAAAAGACACAACAAAACAAGATATATTAAGTATTTTAACAATACATGTAAGTGATGAAACTTATAATATTAAATTATATTCAACAGATACAGTAAAGAAAACTGGCGGAACCCAAACTCCTAATCCTCCAGTGACTGGGCTTGCTTGTACTAGTGGAAATACTACACTAACTCAAGGCTCAAAATATACAAGAGGTTCATATGAATATAGATATAAACAAGAAAGTTTCTGGACAAGAATGCAAGGTAACCGATATAATTGGAATAATATTTCAACTGATGGTTGGGGAGTGAGAATTGTAGATTTATCATCGACTGCACCAATAACAGATGAAATTTGTGCAACTATAGATGGAAAACCAATTGTTTCAACCTCACATATGTTTACTAATTCAAAGGCAACTTCTATAGATGTTAGCAGTTTAAACTCTAGTAATGTTGTAAATATGGGTAGTATGTTTGACGGAGCAGTAGCTACAACAATAAATGGTCTTAATAAATTAGATACTAGAAATGTTACAAGTATGTATCTAACATTCTTTAATACTAAAGTTTCTACACTTGATTTGAGTAGTTTTGACACAAGTAAAGTTACTAATATGAATAATATGTTTTCAGGTACAAGTGCTACAATTGGTTATGCTAGAAACAGTGCTGAAGCAAATAAGTTTAATGCATTAAGTACATCTCATAAGCCAGAGAACTTAAAATTCACAGTAAAGTAACTATAAATATAATAAAAGTACTCATAATAGAAAATATTAATTTAACAATTAATATTTTTTTTATATTGATTCTATATTTACTAAGAATAGTAAAGCTTTGAAATAAAATAGACAAACCACTAAAACATAAAATAAAAGCTGTCATACAAAACTTTATATTTAAATTATTATTTATATTACTTACATTAATAACACCACTAGTAAGCTCTAAAATACCACTAAAAATACTAAGTATATATGTATTAATATTAAAATACTTAATTATCAAATTAATTATAATAGTAAATACTATAAGATTACCAAGTATTATAAAAGAAGTATTAATACCTTTCATAATAGAATTATAAAAAGTATCAAGTAAATTACCTCTATTACTTCTTATATTATTACTTATATTAGTATCATTTTTATTTCTTAAAAATAAACCAATTATTATATTATTAATTAAACATACTAAATATAAAAATAAACCAAACTTATAATTATTATAAAGACCTATACCAACACTACCAATAACAAAAGATATAGATGGAAAATAAGTATAACATAATAAATTACTAGCATTATTAACACTTATTTCATCATTATCAAGCATATTCTTAATATATATTGCATTAGCTGGATGACTAGTAAATAAACTAAATAAAAATACAGTACTACTTTCACTATTAATTCTAAATATTTTAGATATAAAAGACCCAATATTATCTTTTAAGAATATATGATAATTAAAATAATATAATATATCACTAAGTATAATAAATGGAAAAATACTAACAAAAACCTTATTAAAAAACATAAAAGAAGCATTACGAGCAGATTCAATAACAATATCAATATTAATAATAAATACTATAAATATTATAGTAAGAAAAATATATTTTATTTTTTTCATTTAATTTCCTTATATGTGATATACTATTAATAATGGGAGAAAAATATGATAAAAAAGATATTAAATTATATAAAAAATGATATTAAGAAAAATTATGTTTCATATATATTATTTATTTTAATTGTACCAACTTTCTTTATAAAACTTGATTATAATATATATTCACCAGGAGGACTTATTAGTTTAGAAGATAGAATTGAAACTAATAATGAATATAGAGAAGAAGGTAGTTTCAATTTAACTTATGTAACATCTAGAAATGGAATAATACCAGCAGTACTTTTATCTTATATAATTCCATCTTGGGATTTAGTACCAGCAAGTGATGTTAAAATAGAAGATGAAAGTATGGAAGAAGTAAATCTTAGAAATAGAATTTATTTGGAAGAAACAAGTTATAATTCAATAATAGCTGCTTATGAAGAAGCAGGTAAACCATATAAAGTTAATAGTGTTGATTTAAAAGTAACATATATAACAGATAAAACAAACAATAATCTAAAAGTAGGAGATACAATAAAAGAAATAAATGGTGTTAAAATTACTGACTATGAAACATTAAAACAAGAAAAAGAAAAATATAAAGAAAATGATAGATTAAATATAAAAGTTGAAAGAAATAATAAAGAAAAAGATTGTTATGCAATACTTAAAAAAGATGAAAATAATAACTTATCAATAGGAATATATTTAGCAGTACTAAAAAATGTTAGTACAAAAGAAAATGTAAAATTTGTATTTAAAAATAACGAAAGTGGTTCATCAAGAGGGCTTATGTGTGCCCTTGAAATATATAATAGAATAACAGATTATGATTTAACAAAAGGTGAAACTATAGCTGGTACTGGAAGTATAGAAGCAGATGGCACAGTTGGAGAAATAGATGGAGTTAAATATAAACTAAAAGGAGCAGTTAAAAATAAAGCAAAAGTATTTATCGTACCAAGTGGTAACTATGATGAAGCAATAAAAATAAAAAAAGAAAAAAACTATGATATTGAAATAATAGAAGCAGATAATTTACATAATGTAATAGAAAAATTAAAAAATAGATAGTGTATTAAAAATATTCTTCGTATATAAATAATGGAGGAATATTTTTTTTATGATAAAAGACATTATTAAAAGCGAAAGACCAAGAGAAAGATTACTAGAAGTAGGAGAAAAATCATTATCAAATGAAGAACTATTATCAATAATATTAAAAACAGGTACTAAAAATATATCAGTAAAAGATTTATCAAGAAAGATATTAAATGAAATAAAAGATATATCAAACTTAAAAGATATGACATATAACAAACTAATTAAAATAAAAGGAATAGGTACAGTAAAAGCAATAGAAATACTCGCTTCATTAGAACTTGGAAGAAGAGTATATTATAGAAATGTAAAACAAAAAATAAAATTAAATAATACAACACTAGTATTTGAACACTTTAAAAATCTATTTATCGATGAAACACAAGAAAACTTTTATGCTTTATATCTAAATACAAAAACAGAATTAATATCATACAAATTATTATTTAAAGGTACAATAAACACATCAGTAGTTCATCCAAGAGAAATATTTAAATATGCTTTTCTAGAAAGTGCTAATTCAATAATAGTTATACATAACCATCCATCAAATAATACAACACCATCAAAAGAAGACATAGAACTTACAAATAAACTATTTGAAATAGGAAACATTATGGCAATACCAGTAATAGATCACATAATAATTGGCATTGATAACTACTATAGTTTTTATGAAAATATGCATAAAAAATAATAAACAATATATAATTTAATATGACATATGAAGAATATAAAAATAATAAAAAAGATAGTAGTACAAAATCATTATTTAAATCATTTGTGAATAAACTCTTTACAATAATTATCTTTACTATGCTAATAATTATTATAAGTAACTACTCACCAAAATTCAGAAATTTTATAATTGATAAAGTATTAAACAATACAATAGATTTTAGTTTTGTGAATAAATTTATGAATAAAACAACAGATATATTTAGTAAAGATAATACAGAAACTGTTTTCAAAGAAGAAATAAAACATGAAAAATATAAAGATGGTATTAAATATATAATTGGGGAAGGAGAAAACATATATTTAAAAGATAGTGGAATAGTAACATTCATCGGAAATAAAGATGGATACAATAACACAATAATCGTACAACAAAGTAACGGTTATTATGCTTGGTATGGAAATGTAAAAGAATCAGTAAAATTATACGATTACATAGAAAAAGGTGAAGTAATCGCTACAGGTGATAAAGAATACTATTATGTACTTTTAAAAGATAATAAACCTGTTAATTTAGATGAAAATTAATATACATAACACGACCTATATATTCATTTTAATATCTTTTTTAAGCGGATATTTTGAATATGTATATCTTTTTTTATTGATAATATTTATTCACGAAAGTGGACACTATGTATTTAGTAAAATAGTTAATTTTAAATATAGTGAAATAATAATATATCCATTTGGTGGTATAACAAGTTATAATGAAGACTTAAATGTAAGTTCAAATAAAGAATTATTTACTTTAATAGGTGGTATAACATTTCAATTACTTTTTGTATATTTAATATTCATTTTATATCAAAACAATTATGTAACATATCATACATATAACATAATAAATAATATAAATAAGATATTAATATCATTTAACTTTCTACCAATATTACCACTCGATGGAGGTAAATTAATAAATATAATATTAGATAAAATATTTTCATATAAACTATCTTTTAAAATATCAATAATAATATCAATAATTTTTACATTAATATTCTTAATATTAAAAAGAACTTATTTAAGTTTACTTCTTACTATATTTTTAATTAAATGTATCATAATAGAAATAAATAACTTAAAGTATAAATATAATAAATTCTTATTAGAAAGATATTTAAATAATTATAATTTTAAAAGAATAAAAATAATAAATAATGTAAATAATCTAAAAAGAGATAATTATCACATAATAAATAATATGTTAGAAAAGAGATACCTACAAAAAATATTTGATATTTCATATATAAAATGATAGTATAAACTCAGGTGATAAATATGGAAACAATTAATACAGAAACATTAGTCACTTCTTTATTTAGAGTGGGTTTTGATAAAGTTGATTCGATTTTATTTAGTTATACCCTTGGCAGTATAAAATCAAATGAAGAAGGAAGAAAGAACTTTTATTTTGATGACAGAATGTTAAGCAGTTGGTTTACTACTTATGTAGAATTTAAAGATGGATTATTTAGTTTAAAAGAAGGATATAGCTTGGATAGTATGGTAGAAACTCCTAGTAATGCAAATGTACCATTATGTCATTTACTCCTAACAAATAGAAAGTTAACAGACTATTTAAAAACACTAGACTTTACCGAAATAATATCTAAAAAAGTATTAATTTTAGGCGAAAATAGTATTGAAGAGTCCCCATCTCTATATAGTGAAAAAGAAAAAGAAATAATTAATGGGGAAACAAAAAAAATAGTTTACAAACAAAAAGATAATATCTGGTAATAATTTATATATCAAATCTATAATTAGACAATAAAAATCGTTTGACAGAACTAAGTATTTATGCTAAAATATCCATGTTTGTAGAAATCTTTCTCTACAACCGCATTGAAAAGGTTATATAAAAGATGAAAAATTCTTACCTTAAAAGCGAGTCTTATTGAAGGAGGAATAATATGAAAGCAATATTCGTAACTGGTGGAAAACAATATATGGTTGAAGAAGGTCAAGAACTATATGTTGAAAAACTAGATAATGAAGTAGAATCAGAAGTTGTTTTTGATGAAGTTTTATATGTTGATGGTAAGGTAGGAACTCCTACTGT
>CAKOKV010000024.1 GCA_934095805.1 uncultured Bacilli bacterium
TGTTTGTATAGACTCTTTTATTTTGAAATGATATACTTAATATAGAAAGAAGAATAGGAATGAAGAAAATAGGATTTACTTTGGTAGAACTTTTAGCAGTAATAGCAATTTTGGCTTTGCTTGTTATAATTGCACTTCCAAATGTACTAAAAATGTTTAATGAAGCAAAGAAAGATTCATTTGTCGCTGAAGTCAAAAATATTATTAAGACTGTACCTAATAAATATATGCAAGAAACATTAAAAGGCAATAAATTAGATGTAATAAATAATAATAAAAATTCATTGGATTTATCAAATAACGGTATAGAATATAATTTTATATTAGATACTAAAGGAAATATTAAAGAAATGTTTATTAAAAAAGATAATTATTGTATTAAAACTTCAAAAAAAATTAATGAGATAACTGCTTCAGATATTAGTGAAAATTGTGATTCTAATGAGTTTAATAGTATAGCAGGAACACTTATGAAAGATTATCTTTCAAAAGCTAATATAGAAAATAGAATGACGGTTAGATCTTTAACATTTTATAGTGATGGTAGAACTATTAATTCAAATAGAAAATATGATGTTTCAGAAAATCAAAATGGAAAAATAATTTTATATGTTGTTGAATTATCTGATGAAATAAGGATTCCTTATGGAAGTGCTAAATTGTTAGATTTGATAATTGTAGCAGATGGTAAAATAGCTTTACCTAAGGACTCTTCAAACTTATTTAGCTTTTATGCAGCACCTTCCCATGGACCAGAAAGCAATTTTGTATCAATAGAATTTAATAATTCAGTAGATACAAAAAATGTAACAAACATGAGTTGTATGTTATGCTTAAACCATGTTACAAGTTATGATTTAACTGGATTTGATACATCAAATGTAACTGATATGAGTTCAATGTTTGAAGTTTATGGATTTGATACTCCTATTGAATTTAATTTAAGTAGTTTTGATACAAGTAAAGTAATTGATATGTCTGGTATGTTTTTCAAAGTTGTTTCTAATTCTTTAGATTTAAGCAGTTTTACTATAAATGATAAAATAAATATTAGTGGAATATTTAGTGAAGGCAAAATAAACCATGGCTATGCAAAAGATGAAAAAACAGCGAGCAAAGTTAATACTTTATTAAATAAAAATGTAGTGGTTGTAAAATGATAAAGTTATATATGAAGGACTAGAACATATTTAGGATGTAATTAATAACAATAAGTTTACAATATATTATTATGATATATTAAATCATTATTAGTTATATTATTAAGTCATCATTTGATGGCTTTTTTCTTACTAAAAAGTTGCATTGAATTCTATTATTTGGTATAATCTATGGCGTAATTGAAAAGGGATGTGGTAACTATGTTTATAGATGAAGTTAATTTAAAGCTTATTGCTGGTAAAGGTGGAGATGGATGTACTTCATTTTTAAGAGAAAAATATGTACCATTAGGAGGACCAGATGGTGGCAATGGTGGTAAAGGTGGAAGTATAATCTTTAAAGCTGATAAAGGTCTTCGTACTCTTATTGATTTAAGATATAAAAAAATAATAAAAGGTAATAATGGCAATATGGGTAGAGGAAGAAATCAAACAGGTCAATCAGCAGAAGACATAGTTATCATTGTTCCAATTGGTACTACTATTAAAGATACAGATACAAATTTAATTATTTGTGATTTAGTTACAGATGGACAAGAATGTACAGTTGCTCATGGTGGAAGAGGTGGCAAAGGAAATGCTGCTTTTATGACTAATAAAAATAAAGCACCATATACAAGTGAGCTTGGAGAACCAGGAGAAGAAAGAAATGTACTTTGTGAACTTAAATTATTAGCTGATGTAGGTCTTGTGGGATTTCCAAGTGTTGGTAAAAGTTCATTAATATCTGTAATAAGTGCGGCTAAACCAAAAATCGCAGATTATCATTTTACAACTCTTGTTCCAAATTTAGGAGTAGTAAAAGCTGGAGACTACAGTTATGTAGTTGCAGATCTTCCAGGAATGATAGAAGGTTCTAGTGAAGGAATAGGGCTTGGTGATAAGTTCTTAAGACATGCTAGCCGTTGTAAAATAGTAGCTCATGTTTTAGATATGGGACAAGTAGACGGAAGAGATGTTATTGAAGATTATAAAATAATAAGAAATGAAATTAAGAAATATGATGAAAATCTATATAATAAAAAAGAAATCATAGTGGCAAATAAAATGGATTTACAAGTTTCAAAAGAAAATTTAGAGAGATTTAAAAAAGAATTTCCAGAAGCAGAAATTATAGAAGTAAGTGCTGCTACAAAAGAAGGAACAAAAGAATTAATATTTAAATTAAAAGAATTATTAGAAAGTCTTCCAGAAGAAGAATTATATAATAAAAATGAATTTGAAGATTATGTATTATACGAATTTAAACATGAAAAACCATATAAGATACAAAAAGTTGGCGAAGGTAAGTGGAAAGTTACTGGAGATGAATTAGAAAAACTTTTAAGAATGACAAGATTCAATTCAGACGAATCTGCTTTAAGATTTGCATCTAAATTAAAAAGACTTGGTATTGATGCAGAACTTAAAACACTTGGTGCTAAAGAAGGAGATACAGTTCAAATTTTAGATCAAGAGTTTGAATACGAAGAAAGATTATATTAATAAAAAAGAATAAATATTTTGGGGGAAAATATGTTTTGGTGGATTACTTATAAGAATATATTAGATTATCTAGAATTTAGTACTGATAGTAATGAACAAAAAGAAAAAATAATTTCAAGAAATAAAAAATCTATATCTTCAAAAATAAATAAATTAGATGTTGATAAAATTATTCATTATTTGTTAGATGTAGACTTACCATTATCAGTAAGAAAGCTAATAAATGATAAAATAAATGAATTATATAGTAAAAAGGATTCTATTATGCTTAAATTAGTAGCTAATAGAACTTTTAGCATTGAAGAATTATACCATTTACATACAAATTATCCAAATAATGACTTTATAGATAAAATTATTAAAGAATCAACATTTGATTCTCCATATAAAAATATTTTAGATGAAAATATACCATTTGAATATAAAAAAATATATATTGATGTTTATAAAGAAGATTTCAGAGTATTATGCAATATATTAAAAGTTACAAAAGATGAAGAAGTGATATCTTATGTTATTGATAGCCATGATTATTCAACTCAAGTAATAGCATCAATATTATTTGATTTAGAAGTTGATCCTAAAATAAAAAAAGAGGTTTTAAAAAAACAAATTAATGCCGACAATATCATTGGAGTTTTATCTTCACCACTAACAGCAAATAAAGAAATAAGAAAAGAAATATTAGAAACAAAATACCCAGAATTAGTTCTAGCTGTTTTAAAATTAAATAAACAAGAAATTAGTTCAATGATTAGATATGATAGTCATAATCATGAAACAATCGATTTAATAATAAGAAATAGAAGAAAAACCTTAGAAGAAGCAATAAAAGAAATAAGAATAGAAAATTTATTTTCAAGTATAATTAATTGTTCACACAAGCCACTAACTGATTTAATAATTGAGATAAGAAAAGATGATCTTGGACTTGCAGTAGAAAAAATTAAATATCAGAATTTAGCAAACATTTTAGCTTCAACAGCAATACCATCAAAATATAAAGAAATAATATTAAAAAATAGAAGCGAACAATTAGAAAAAGATATCAGTAAACTACATATATCTACAATACTTTCATATTTAAGAAGTCCTGATATAGAAGAATCAATTAAAAAATTATCCTTTGATTTAAGATTCAATGATATAGTTAATGAAATAACAGACTTTTCGTTTTATCAAGTGTTAGGTTATTATTTTGATGAAAATTGTTATGGGGATCTAAATAAATTAATTGTTAAATTATGTGTAAGTAGTACAAATATATTTAGAATACTAAATAGTCAATATTTAAAAAAAGAAAAATGTATTCATTTAATAAATGAAAAAAATTATTTAATTGCTGAAATGTTAAATAATATGCAGTTAGTTGATTTAATGGTAATAAGAACAGAACCAGATATTCCGATGGATTTTAAAGAAATAATTGTAGAAAATAATAAAGAATTAATAAGAAAAAGATTAACAGAATCTATAGGTTTATCTTTTGCCCTAGCATCCAATTTAAAAGGAGTACCACACTCTATAAAAGAAATGGTAATAGAAGAATTAAAACTAAATAAAGATGAAGTGGATAATATATTTATATTAAGTAAATATTGTAATCGTGATATATTATTAAAAAAATATAATGAATTAAAAGAATATATAAGTAGTTTAGGAATAGATTTTTCATCATTCTTACAATATGGAGCAGGAAGTACAAAATATAAGAATTGGTTTAATTCAATAAATAATATATTAGTTAGAAATAAAAAAGAAGAATTTAAAATTGTAAAAGAATATTTCTTTAAAAATTATTACAATAGTTCTAAAGATAGTACAATAAATACAATTGAAAACTTCTTAGAAATATTAACTAATTTTGATAAATATTATGATTTATTCATGTATTTTGCAACTAATAATTATATTTTATCAAAAGAAGAAAAAGAAAATATAAGTTTCTTATTTAGTAATGAACAATCAGTTATAATTGAAGAACCTAAAGATTTAAGTGAAGCTAGAAATGAATTATGTGAACGATATAAAAGAATGATAAATAAAGAAGATTTAACATTAAATGAAATAAAAGAAATGTTTAACAGTATATTATTTTGTGATTCAAATAAGACAATTAGTAGAATAGGTGGAACCCTAGGACTAGCAAAGTTAAAATCAATGAATAGTAATTCAAAAACAATGGTTGATTATATAAATGTTTTAATGGAATATGTATCTTTAATAGAAATAGTTAATCTTTCTACCAATACTGAAGGATTAAAAAGAGCATTTAAATCGCTTTTAGATAATAATATGGAAGAATTTATTAAAATGCAAAGTGAATATAATAAATTATCAGATAGAATAAAAAAACTATATGAATTAGATTCACAAATAAATTTAACTAAAATTGATAAAGCAAGAAATATGAAATCAGTGTATAATGAAAAACTAAGTGAAAAATATGGAACAACCACTCTTGATTTTAGTGATAAAAATTATGCTTTATATGCTCATATATTAAGTGATAGAGAAAACATGGAAGACTTAATAAAAGGAAGAGCTGCTGGAGATAAAAATTTTATTTCTTTAAGTCCAATAAGTTATTTAGGTCAAAAATATTATTATGGTATAAATTATAAAGTGACATTTGCTTATGACACTATACCAGATGGCAATTTTATATGCAGTTCTAGAGAAAATATGGGTAGTAATGATTTAATAAATCAAAATTCAAGTGAAGTTAAAGAAAGAGAAAATGAACAACTTGGAATATTAGATACTAGTGCTGTAACTAGAAACAATGCAGAAGCATTACTTTATAGAGAAGGTTTAAAACCATCAGGAATAATATTAGCAGGTGGTAGAAAGCCAACGGATGAAGAAATATCAATAAGTATAAAATATGATTTACCACTTATAATAACTCAAGAAAAAGATAGTAAAGTTAAAAATGCTAAAAATATTTTTGGTATCAACGAAGAATACCAAACAAAAATAACACACAATCCAAAAGTTAGAGAGATGTTTGAAATAGTAAATAAGAAAATAAATATACAAAAAGAAAATAATGAATATACAGGAAGAGAAATAGCATTATTTACTGATAGTCATGGAATGTATGAACCAACATTAGCAATACTTGAGGATATTAAAAAAAGTGGAATTAAAGAAATATATAGTTTAGGTGATAATGTAGGATTAGGACCAAATCCTGATCTAGTTCATGATTTATTACAAGAATATTCTGTAAAAAGTATTTGTGGAAATAGTGAGTACTATAATATACTTGGAATTTCTCCATTTACATATTTCACTAAAGAAAAAGATGAAAATCAAAGATGGACTATGGATAAATTAGGTAGTCAAAGAATAAAAGAAATGAGTAAATGGAGTCCATCAGTAGATTTAGAAGTTGGAACAAAGAAAATTGGATTATGTCACTTTTTAAATGATATACGATGGGATTATTCAAAAAGAAGTACATGGACTTATCAAGAAAACTTTATTCCAGGATACTCATCAAAACAATTTGATTATACGAATAGTGAACAAGCTAAAAAAGATTTAAATAATTTATTATTAGGAGATAAACCTGGATTAGCAAAAGGAGCTAGAGAAGTAATAAAAAATCCATTATTAGGTGGTAAGAGAGTTAATGAATATGATGCAATATTACAAGGACATACTCATTTTGATATACAAGATCATCTTGATGATACATTAATATATACATTAAGAGCAGCAGGTATGGGATATAAAAATGATATGAAAAATACTGCATGTTATTATATTTTAAGAGAAAAAAATGATGGAACATTTGATATTGAAAGAAAATTAGTTATTTTTGATAGAAACTTATTATTATCAAAAATAGACTCTTCAACATTACCACATAAAAATTTTATATTAAAAATGGTAAAATAGAAAAATAGTAGTAGAAATACCACTATTTTTTTGATAAAATAATTATAGAAAATAGGGTGCATTAATAATGAAGAAAAAAGTTAGCAGTACCAGTAGTAAAAAAAATTCGATTAATAATACATTTAAAATAATATTAAAGCTATTTTTAATAATTTGTACTATGTTGACTAGTACATTACTTTTAATGTTATCATTAAATGATCCGATTAGTTTAATATTAAATAAAAACTATAAAATCTCAAAAGCAACAATAACAAATTCAAAATTAATTACTAATGATGATAAATATCAAGAATATGAATTTTTAAAATTTGAAATATCATATCATTTTACTAATAACAATAAATCCGTAAAAAGTAATGATGTTATTGTTTCACCATTATACTATGCCATTCATAAATTAAAAAAAGACACATTAGTAATATATAATATTGAAGATACTAGTAAAAATCATATATTTCAAATATACATTCTACACTTCATAGTAGCTATTATATTATTTTGTGTATCTATAACTGAATTAAAAAAAACAATTTATTATAAAAGAGTGGAAAATATTTAAAGGAAAGTATTATCTTTTCTTTTTTTTTAAGCCTAAAATTGATATAATATTTCTAAGGATGTGAAATAATGGTAGAAAAATTTATGCCTGATATATATCAAAAAAGTATTTATTATATTAATTATGATAAATTATATAAAAAGGGAGTTAGATGTTTATTATTTGATTTAGATAATACAATAACACCTAGTCATGTAACTAAACCAACTAAAAGACTTAAAAAACTATTTGATGAACTAAGAGATAAAGGATTTAAAGTTATAATAATGTCTAATGCTCCAAAACATAGAATAGAACCTTTTAAATCATATTTAGCAGTAGATGCTTGTGCATTTTCATTAAAACCAAGAAAAGATAAATATCTAAAAATAATGGATAAATTTAAATATAAACATACAGAAGTAGCAGCAATAGGAGACCAATTACTTACAGATATTTATGGTGCCAATAGACTTGATTTAGTAAGTGTTCTTGTTAATCCAATGAGTGAACATGATTACAGTATTACATGGATAAATAGAGCTCTTGAGAAGTTTATATATGGAAGTTTAGAAAAGAAAGATGTATTTAAAAGAGGAGAATATTATGACTAAAGAATGCTTAGGATGTGGTTCAGTATTACAAACAGAATTTCCGAGTAAAGAAGGATTTATTAAATCAAGTGTATATGATAAATCATCATATTGTGAAAGATGTTTTAAAATAAAACATTATGGAGAATATAGTGTACTTGATAAAAAAGTAGATACAGATGGTATCATAAGAAATATTAATAGTGATAATATGGCAAGTGTTGCATTCTTAATAGATGTACTTAATATAAATGATACAATTAAAAAATATATAAACAGATTCAAAAATAAAAAATATATTTTAATAACCAAAAAAGATGTTCTTCCTAAAAGTTTAAAAGAAAAGAAAATAATAAATTATATAAAAGAAAACATTTGTAATACAGAAGATATTATGTGTGTAAGCTCATATAAGAATTACAATATTGATAACTTTTTAAACAAAGTAAAGGAAGATGGTGTAAGAAGACTATATATAGTAGGATTTACAAATAGCGGAAAAAGTACATTTATAAATCATTTACTTACAAGTGCACTTAAAAATCCAACAATAACAACAAGTAGTATTCCAAATACAACTGCTTCATATATAACAATAAGATTAAATAATAAACTTACTATTGTAGATACACCAGGATTTATAGATAAAGATGCTATATATAATTTTATAGATTATAATAAAGTAGTTAAACTATATCCTAAAAAAGAAATAAGAATTAAAACATTTCAAATAAGAAGTGGTTATTCAATAGTTATAAATGATATTCTTAGAATAGAAAATACAAGTGAAAAAACAAATAGTTTTAGTTTTTATATGAATGATAAATTAAGATATGAAAAAATAAAAGATAAAAATTCAAAATTAAGACATTTACCTAATATTAATTATAATATTGAAGAAGGCACTGATATTGTTATAAGTGGTCTTGGCTTTATTAGAGTAACAAAAGAAGGCAGTGTTAAAATATATACTTTAGACGAAAAATTAATTAGTAAAAGAAAGAGTATGATTTAAATGAATAAAATAGCAGTAATGAGTGAAAGCTTAGCTAATAAAATAGCTGCTGGTGAAGTAGTTGAGAGAATTGGCAATGTAGTTAAAGAACTAGTTGAAAATAGTATTGATGCTGGCAGTAAAAATATTAAAGTAGAATTATTACTAAGTGGTACAAAACTTATAAAAATAGTAGATGATGGATGTGGAATGAGTAAAGACGATGCAATGCTTTGCTTTAGTAGACATGCTACTTCTAAAATAAAGAATGAAAATGATTTATATTTCATAAATACTCTTGGATTTCGTGGTGAAGCACTAGCTGCAATCTCATCAGTAAGTAATGTAGTATTAGATACTTATGATGGTAATGAATCAACTTACCTTGTTATAAAAGATGGAAAATTTATAACTAATAAAGTAGGTAGTATGAGAAATGGTACTATAATTGAAGTAAGTGAATTATTTTATAATACACCAGCAAGATTAAAATTTATGAAAAGTTTACAAGCAGAACTATCTTTAACTGTTGGTTTTTTAGAAAAAATAGCATTATCTCATCCAGATATATCATTTACTCTTATAAACGATAATAAAGAGATATTTAGAACATCTGGAAGTAATGATATGTATAAATGTATACATGAAATATTTGGCTATA
>CAKOKV010000025.1 GCA_934095805.1 uncultured Bacilli bacterium
GCATATCTGTTACATTGTGGGTATCAAAACTACTTAAATCTAATGTTGTTGCTTTACTACTTGCAAACATACTACTCATATTAGTTACTTTGCTTGTATCAAAGTTGCTTACATCCAATGTTGTTGCTTTACTACTTACAAACATACTACTCATATTAGTTACTTTGCTTGTATCAAAGTTGCTTACATCCAATGTTGTTGCTTCACTATAATTAAACATAGAGTTCATATCTGTTACATTACTGGTATCAAAATTACTTAAATCTAATACTGTTGCTTTACTACCAACAAACATATTACTCATATTAGTTACATTACTAGTATTAATTGAATTATTGAATTCTATAGAAGATAGATAAGATACATATCCATAACCCCAACATGTAGCATCAATATAAAATGAAAATAAATTTGAAGAATCTTCTGGAAAAGCAATTATTCCATTTCCAACTATAGTTAAATCATATAAAGAATTGTCTTCACCATTTTGTTTAACATACATTTTTACTGAACCATTTTGTTCTTCTGATACATCATAGCTTTCTGCTCCATCAATTACTCTATTATCACTATAAAATGATATAGATTTAACTACTCCTCTATCTGTCATGCCTGATTCTTCATAAAATCTATTTTTTAATGTACCAGCAATATTACTATATTCCTCTATACCAAGAACACCACTAAATGATTTGCCTTGATTATAGTTTTGATTTTCTCCTGTTTCTTTAAATGTGATAGTTATTGTATAGTTATGAGTAACACCACTTTCTATTGGTATATTTTTTGTTATTGTTTTCGTTTTAACAGGTGTTTCTGTAAGTCCTGTACATGTTCCATCTACTGTACCAGAACTATTTAATCTTTCACATGTATATGACATTACTAAATCATTTCTACCAATTTTATTATATAACTCTTGCCATACAAGATTGTATGCTGTATCTAGTGTGCCAGTATTTTTAACTGTTACTTTCTTAGTAATAGTTTGTCCTGGTTTAATATTTTGCATTATTATTTGTGGTGAATCTGTATATGTAAGTCTTAATGTACCTGCTTCTACTACCATATCTTTAGCATCTGCATTACCACTAACACTTAAACTAAAATATGCATAAGACATACCTACTGTCATTAAAAATAATAATACAATTCCTGTTATAAATAATATCTTTTTATCTTTCATATTTACTATCACCTACTATAAAAATAGTAACACATTTCTATATATAAAACAACTAAAAACCTTATTTATTCTTTATATAAAAAACAATCTTTATCATGAGAATATATAATACCAATTGCTTGCAAATATGAATAAATTATAGTAGAACCAACAAATTTCATACCTCTTTTTATTAAATCATTTGATATCTTATCAGATAATTCATTAGTAGTCTTATCTATTTCATATATTATCTTATCATCTGTAAATTGTTTTAAATAATTATGAAATGAACCATATTCGCTAATTATATCTTTAAATACTTTAGCATTATTAATACTAGCTCTTATTTTAAGTTTATTTCTAATAATATCTTTATTATTAATAAGTTCATTTATTTTAATTTCATCATAATTACAAACTTTATCTAAATCAAAATTATCATAACATTCTTTAAAGCTTTCTCTTTTGTTTAAAACACATTCCCAAGAAAGACCAGCTTGAAAAGATTCAAGAATTAACATTTCAAATAAATATTTATCATCAAGATTTAATTTACACCACTCATTATCATGATATTCAATGTATTTTGGATTTTTTAAGTTACACCATTTACACCTATTCACATTAACCACCAAATCCAAATAAACTATTACTCTCATATTTCTTTAATGATTTATTAAAGAAAATAACAGAAACAATTAACCAAAATATAGCGGTACATATCATAAACAATAATCCAGATAATGATATATTTTTAACATTTTCTACAGCTAAACTTCCTACTAATAAAGATGGAATAACAAATGTAAAAATTATTCTTAATACACCTGTAAAAGCACCACCATGATATAACGAATTACTTAAAAACAATCCATATAACCCGGTTGATACATTATAACCATCCATTAAATAAAATGATACAGTCATACATATTAAAGTAAATGCAAATGTAACAATAGTTGTGGTTATCATAAATATAAAAGAAAATAATAACTGTAATAAAGTTAACTTAGCATTAAATGCATATATAATAAAACAAATAATTCCAAAAAGTGTATCTCCTACTGCACTCGTAGATATACTTGAAGTTGCAACCTTTACAAGTACACTTTTAGGTGTTAACAAATACTTATCAAAATTACCACTACTTATATAATTTGGTAATTTAGTTATTCCATAAAAGAAAGTATTAAATATACCAAAAGAAGTAGTAGTAAATCCATAAAGACCAAATACATCTAAAGCATCCCAACCATTTAAACTACCAACAGTCTTACCAAAATAGAACCATAAGAACAAAAAAGCCATATTATTAATTGTCATCCCTATAATAGAGATTAAAAATGAAGCTTTAAGTTCTTTTTCATTCTTAAAATTACTTTTAATATTTAACATTGCTAACTTTATATTTTCCATATTAACCTCCATTAATCATAGCTTTTTCTCTTGATTTTTTATATAAATATTTAAGAATAATTCCAAATATTATAATCCATAATACTTGTAAACCTATTCTAACCATATACTCATCATTAAAACTTTCATATACAGTACTAGATGCAAAATTAATTGCACCAAGAGGACTTATAAATGCAATTATTTTCATAAATTTTGGAAACATAGATATTGGTAAATAACTACCACCAAGTACCATAACAAGCTTATCAACTATCCAATAAATTGGTCTAACATCTTCAATAAAGAATGATAAAAGACCTATTATAGAATAAATAATTAATCCTAATATTTGACCTAAAAATAAAGTAACAATAATAGATGGAATAAATATATAATAATTTAATTCAGGCACTCCTATAAATAAAACCATAAGAACAGAACCAACAATACTAATAAATAAGAAACTAAATAAACCCTGACCAACTATTCTATAACAATTAAATAATATATAATTAATAGGTCTATTTAAATACATTTCAACATTACCACTTTTAACATCATCCATTATATTCTTATATATTTTTCTTATATTAAAAACCATAAGAACAAAATATATAAACATACTCCACAAACTAGCTTCATAACTAATATTCTTAATATTATCGTTATTTAATTTAAATATATAACTATATAACAAAAACACTATTAAACATCTAGAAATCATATTAATAACATCAAGCATAATATTTGTTTTATCTTGCATTTGATTCTTCATAAAAATCTTCATTGTCTTAAAAGCAAAACTAATCTTTTTCATATATACCTCTTATTATATTTTCTAAAGACTCATTTTCTATACTAATATCATCTATTTTAAATAATTTAATTATCTCTTGTAATGCTTTTTGAGAATTAATTATTTCAGTATTAACATCAAAAACAATTTGATTTTTATGCTTTTCTATATATGTAATACCTTCTTTAAGTTCTGGAAATTCAGTAAATTCATCTTCAGGAGTAATTATTATATTTTTATTTTTAATATAATGATTCATTAAATCTTTAGTTGATGTATCTATAACAATCTTACCGTGATTTATAATCATACATCTTTCACAAATAGATTCAATATCCTCAGTATCATGACTTGTTAAAAATATAGTAACTTTCTCAGTTTTATTTATTTTAAGAAGTAACTCTCTTAAATTCTTTTTAGATACAACATCTAAACCAATAGTTGGTTCATCTAAAAATATTATTCTTGGACTATGTATTAAAGAAACAGCTATTTCAGCTCTCATTCTTTGACCTAATGATAACTTTCTAACTGGTTGATTAATAAACTTCTTAAGATTAAATAAATCTATTAATTCTTCCATTCTTTTTTCTACTTCTTCATCACTCATATTATACATAGCTCCAAAAAGCTTCATACTCTCAGTAACAGGCAAATTAGGTAATAATTGACTTCTTTGTCCAAAAACAGTACCAATCTTATAAGCAAGTTCATTTCTATCTTTAATTGGAGTAAAACCACATATTTTAATTTCACCACTAGTAGGATACAAAATACCAGTAAGCATCTTAATAGTTGTACTTTTACCTGCACCATTTGGGCCTATAAAAGCAACAGTTTCGCCTTCGTCAACACTAAAGTTAACATCTTTAACAGCTTTAACAGTCTTAGTTTCTCCTTTAAAAAGATTATAAAAGAAACCTTTTTCTTCATTCTTAACTGAATATTTATATTCTTTACATAAATTATTTACTTCAATTATTTTCACAACTACCACTCCAATAAAGAGATTATATCATAATTTCATAAGCTTTTTAGTATTAATATAATTATTTTTATACCAATTTATAAATTCATGAGTTGCACTAGTCCTACCATCAGGTCTATTTTCTCTTTCATAATCAGACATTTCAGCAAGAGTTTTATCACAATTTTTAGGAATAAATACTTTCCATAAATTAGATTTAGCCTTTTTAAGTTCACATCCTCTTACAACTTCAGAAATAGTTCCTTCACTCTTACCATAAAATTGATAATAATTCTCTCCATCATAAACAGTTAAACAATCTAAAAAATAACACTCTCTGTTTTTAACATCTCTCATTACTTCTAATAAACTATTCACATCAGAACTAATACCACTTCTTTTAACAAAAGCTCCAGGATACATTGGATTTTCTGGATAATTCACAATATAAAATCCAGAATCAATAACAAATACAGGACTCTTTAAAATTGAATATGCATTAAAAGCCTTAGCTTTAGAAATATAGCTTATATCATTAACATCAGGTTCTTCTAGATCGTAATCTAAATAATTAATATCAATGCCTTCTTCCATAAAACTATCTCTTACAGAAACAAATTTTCCATAATTACCAGATACAAATGTTAAATTCATTTTTATTCACCTCAAAAAAATATTACCACCTATTGTGGTAATATATCGTCACTATAACAAATTAATTAATTTAATTCTATTTAAATAAAAATGCCTTATTTCATCTTTAAGTTCACAATAAGCAGCTACTCCCCAAGAATTACCTAATAATATTAAATCATATGGAATAATAGTTCTCTTACTAATCTCTTTTCTATCTTTTGAATAATATTCAATATAACATTTTCTTTTCTCTTTAATACATTTATTAATAATATTAAATATTTCTTTATCTTCATTATCAATTTCTTTTGGAATAATAAATCTTTTAGGAACACTAACATTTTGATTTAAAACATATCCACCATAAGGACCTTTAATTGTATCAATATATATTCCTGCTTTTTCAAGATCATCTTTATAAATTCTAATCATTCTTTCGGACACTTCAAGTTTATCACTTAATTCTTTAATTGTATATTTTCTACCACTGCTTAAGTATTCAAGCATAGTAAGAGTATTACTTAACTTAGACATAATTATTTTCTCCTATAATCAATTATTTTTTCATCCAAATCTAACTCACTAAACGGATATTTAACCATCAATTCTTTTAAATCAATTCCAAACTTTGATTTTAAAGCAGCATGGTAAAAATTAAACATTGGATTCAGTTTTTCATTAACTACCAAAGCAATATTATTATCACATAAATAATTTATTAAAGCAAAACTTTGCCTAGGTAACAACATCAAAAAACTTAAATTAAGATATTTATCTATACAATATTTTTCAGAAACTTTTATTAATATTGATAGTTTTTTTAGCATATTTCTAGAATTAGCTATCTCTTTAGGAATTAATATTTTTTTTAAATCTATCATCATTCCAATATGGTAAGTTTAATAATTCTCTAATATCTTCTATTTTTCTTCACTATGAATTATTTCTCATATTCTTCCTTCTCTTGATGAAATAATATCATCGCAGTCGACTACCAAGTCAATGCCTATTTTTTATTTATTGTAACTTTTTATTGCACTATATAAATATGGTAACATAATTTTAATTTTTTTATATTAATTTTCATAAAAATTCTATCAATAAAAAAGAAGAAATCTCTTCTTAATCAAGTTTAATCTTAACATCTTCTTTTTTTGATTCATCAGCTTCAAAGAAAGCTTTTTTAATCATACCTTTACTTTTAGCAATAATACTAATTGGGAAAGATACAATCATTTGATTATATATAGAAACATTTGAATTATATAATCTTCTAGCAGCTTGTAAATGTTCTTCTACTTCAACTATTGATTGTTGTAAAGTTTTATAATTTTCACTAGATTTTAATTCTGGATAACTTTCAGCAACAACATTTATCTTACTGAAATTCTCATCCATTTTCTTATTCTCAGCATTCTTTTCTTCAATTGACATATTTTTTCTTAATTTAATAACTTCAAAAAGAGTATCTTTTTCATGTTTTGCATAAGATTTTACTACATCAATCATTTTAGTTAAAACATCATATCTTTTAGTTAAAGCTACATCTATTCCAGAAGAAGCTTCATCAATTTTTACAATTGCTTTATTAAGCTTATTTGAAATTGAAATAATACTTATTACTATAATTAAAACTACTACTATAACTGCAATAACAATATAATCCATACTACACCTCCCTTCTAAATAAACTATTATCTAAATCTAACTCATCAACAAAATTTGTAATAATTTTTATATCTTTAGATATATCATCATTTATTTTTTCTTCATCTATTTTCTTATATACACTATGCTCAAATGAATCTTTATAGTTATATAAACCAATATGTAATTCATTATCAATAAAACATAATAATAATTTACCATTAACACAACTAGCTAACTTTTTAATTTTTTCCATTAATGCTGGTGTTAAAATATAAAAAGCATCATGTTCATTTTGAGCATATATTCTAAACATCTTATTAAATTCCGTATCCTCCATCTCTACCTTTTTATATTTGTTTTTTTCACCCCAATTATTTACTCTGGAATTACCAAAACCTTTTTGAGAAACTTGAACATTTGCAGTAAATGTTTTATTAAAATCAAATATCATCCATTTACCTTCAAATATTGTAACCCATGTAGTTGTTGTATGCCCATCACTATCAGTTGTTTGTTGTTCTTCTTCAATATGAACATCAGCTTGTTTAACATTAACATTTTTGTATTTACTTTCAAAATAATCATTAGATGAATATCTATCTCCCATATCCATCATTCTAGTATTAGCTATAACACTATAATCTAATCCCCTATCAGGAAAATATTTCAAATCAGTAAATATCTTATTCAAAGAAGATAATACATATTTATTTTTAAAACCATTATTAAATTCAGTTATCTGCTTATTTAAAAATATATATTTAATAAACATTCTAATAGCCATTATAAATATTGTAATAAAGAAAAATGCTTGTAAATTAACACCTTTTTTATATAAAAGAAACATTATAATTGCCCATATAATAAAAATAACAGTATCAATTATTTTACTCTTCTTTAAAACTTCACTTTGAATATCTTTTAAATCTTTTGTATCCATTAAATTCACATCCTAATAATAAGATTATAACATAAAATATAACAAAAAAGCTAACTATTATAGCTAGTAATAATCTAATTGGTGCTGAAAAGAGGAATCGGACCCCCAACCTACTGATTACGATTCAGTTGCTCTACCAATTGAGCTATTTCAGCATGGTTGCCCTGATAGGATTCGAACCTATGCATGCTGGAGTCAGAGTCCAGAGCCTTACCGCTTGGCCACAGGGCAATATAATTAACAACAATAGAATTATAGCAAATTAGAAATACTTTTTAAAGAGTTTTTATCAAAAAGTGTGTGTGGAATGTGTTTGAAAAATGAAGTGTAAATTAAAAGCCCTACTTAGGGCGAACTAACATATTTGGTGGAGATGAGGAGTAGCGAACTCCTGTCCAAGATTCATTCCAATAAGACATCTACAAGTTTAGTTGGTTTTTAAATTCAAATAATAATGTAGATTGCCAACTTCTCTTATTATTCTAAGTTTATTAAACATTCATTATAAACCATAAACAAATTTATAATATAGTTCACTTTATGACTCCCCTCTTAAAACTCGTGAACAAAAGTTAAAAGTGGAAGCTCCTTTTTACTTAATTAAGCAAAAGCTGGAGAAAAATTAAAATCGTTTCCGATTATTTTGTTTTTGCATTTAAAGTATGCCTACTACTTGCATCCTACCCAAACATAATCCTGTCGAATCAATGCATCCCCATATATCTAGATTATACCATAAATTCTACTGATTGACAAATATAATAATTTTTCATAGAATAATACTTATGAAATATAGTGTATTAAAAATTACAGAGCTTATATTTGTAAACCTAATAACATTAACTAGATTATTAGGAGCTTTTGCATTACCTTTTATATATGCTTTTAAAGGACCAAATGTATGTGCAATTGTAACAATTATATTATTTTTAACAGATGCAATTGATGGATTTTTAGCAAGAACACTAAAAATATCAACATTTTTAGGAAGTAGCTTAGATGCACTTAGTGATAAAATTTTAAATACAATATCATTTATAATATTAGGTATCGAATATAATATAATGATTCCGCCAATCATTTTAGAAATTTTAATATTACTTACAAACTACTCTACATATAGATTTGGTGGTAATGTTCAATCAAGCATTATGGGTAAAGTTAAAACAATCGTACTTGATGTATTTGTTATTTTTAGTTTCATATTATTAAGCTTAAATGCACTTAATACAAATAATAAAATAATAACTTACTTTATAAATAATACTACAACTTATATAAATATATTTGGTTGTATTATAACAATCGCATGTATAATCGCCCTACTTGATTATATGAAAAAGAATAAACAAACAAGAGCTAACCCAAAACTTACTCATATTAAATTTCAAAAAAGAAAAAGAAAAACATTTAAAGAAGTTATGAGAGATGCAGTTGATACAAAATATTACATTAAACATAAAGATGAAGCAATTATGAAACAATTATATAAATAACTTTTACAAATTATAAAACTATGGTAAAATACTATGGTAAGGATGTGAAACATGAAAGATAAAACAAGCATAATACTAATAATAATAGTTGCTATTATAGGTGCTTATTTAATATATAACAATTTTAATAACAATAAAAAAGATATAAAAAGTAATGAAGTATTTAATGAAGAATATAGTTTAGTAAGTGATAAAAATGTATTTAAATATATAAATATTGATGAAGTATTAAATAAATT
>CAKOKV010000026.1 GCA_934095805.1 uncultured Bacilli bacterium
GTAGTAAGCATACCAATTTCTCTTCTCTCTTCCGGACTTAATGAACCCATAGTTTTCATTATTTCAGTAAGTTCACTTTTTTTACCAGTAAGTTCTTTCATTACTTCTTGAAGTTCTGTTAAAGATTTAGTTTCATTAATCTTTTTTAAACTGTTTTCTTTAATTTGTTCTAATTTCTCTTTCATATTTACTTCCTTTCTTATGTATAAAAAAATAGTGTTCATCCATAAAGGACGAATCACTATTAAATCCGCGGTACCACCTTTGTTCTAAATATTTAGCACTCTATAGAATAACGCTCATCACGATTTGGCTCAGTTACTGAAATTCATAAATATAGTTCTTATAATAGCTCTCAGTCAATGACTATTATTTCCTGTATAGAGTTTCTATATCACTACTTAATTAACCTCTTTGCCAACAAAACTGATTAAATTATACATCTTATTTATTTAGTTGTCAAACTAAATATTCTTGTAATAATAGTTAACTAATACTTTTTCAGGCTCTTTATCTATACTTGTTCTACCATATTCTTCAAAATCTGATTTTAAATAATTAGTGAATCCCTTTTTAAAATATATTTGTATATTTCTTACTTCAGATGGTTCTACTCCTAAAACTAATCTGTTGTATCCTTTTGATTTTAAATCATCTTCCATAAATCTATATAATTTTCCAAAATATCCTTTATTTTCTTCTTCTTTAATAGTTCTAAATGCACAAAGATATGCTGTTTTACCATCAAATATTTCTTCTAATTCTTTGACATCTTCTTTATTTATTATAGCAGTTGCTTCGCAAATAATTTTATTATTTAGGATTCCATAATATGAAATTCTGTTTCCCTTTTTAGCACTTTCTATAAATTTAACTTTATATTCTTTCCATGATATATCATCTGGATGATTATTTATTTCATAATCCCATTTTATATTCATTTCTTCAATTGTAGCTATTTTACATATATAATTATTCATTATTATTCTCCTCCAATTTTATTAACACATCTCTTGGTTTTGAACCATTTGCTGGACCTACTATTCCTTGTTCTTCAAATTGTTCCATTATTCTTGCTGCTCTATTATAACCAATAGAATATTTTCTTTGAATTAATGATGCACTTATTTGACCCATTCTAATTGCATAATTTAATATTTCATCATAAAGTGTGTCTTTTGAATTATTATTTATCGTTTCTCTATAAATAGTTTCTTTGTATTTGTTTGAATAGTTAGATATTCCATTTTTCTCTTTTATATTATTTAAAATATTTTCAATTTGTTCATCACTTATATATGGTGCTTGTATTCTAAGTTGCTTATTACTATTTTGTGTTCTATATATCATTTCTCCTGGTCCAAGTAATTTATTAGCATCTAATATTCCAACTTTAGTGGCATAAAGTGATTCAGTCAAACTAAATGAAATTGTTGAATGTAATGCTTCTTTTAGTTCTTTTTCTACTGCATAAGGTTGATTAGTTGTAGCTATTAAATATATACCAGTTGTTCTTGACATACTTGATATTTTTGTTATTAATTCAATAAATTTTGTTTTATCAACAAATAATAGATTACTCAATTCATCTATAACCACTAATATATATGGCATTTTGTTAAGTTCACTTTTTGAATCTTTTTTTAATTTTTCTTCGATAAGTTCATTATATTTTTGAATATTTTTTACTTTAATGTTATTAAATTTATCACATCTATCTTCTATTTCCACTATTAATTTTTCTAATATTCTAAATGCATTATTTATATTTGTTACTACCGGTGTTAATAAATGTGGTATGTCATTATAATTACTAAATTCTATCCTTTTAGGATCTATAAGTATCATTTTTAATTCTTCTGGTGTTTTAGTGTATAAAAATGTTATTAACATATCATTTAAGAACATGCTTTTTCCTGTTCCTACTGTGCCTGTTATTAAAAAACTATTTTCTTTTTGTAGTGATGAATATATATCTTCACCAATCATATTAAATCCTAATGGAAATGATAGTTCATCTGTTTCCTTTATATTCTTTAATAAAGTTTCTAAATATACTTTAAAATGTTCTTTATTTTTTACAGTTATTCCAATTGTATTTTTTCCTGGTATTGGAATTTCTATTATCGCATCTGTATCTCCAGATGCAAAAGATAATTCTTTTTTTATATTAACTATTTTATCTAATCTTACATTTTTCTCTAGTTTTATTTCATACTGTGTGAAATTTGGTCCCATATTTATTTTGTCTACTACTGCTGGAATTTTATGTTCTATAAATACTGTATTTATTCTCTCTTTTGTTGATTCTATATTCCAAGTATCTATTAACGGTTCTTTTTCTTTAGTTTCTAATAATGAAAAAGGTGGTTTCTTATATTTTGATTGTTTATATATCTTAGTATAATTATCATTATTAACTTTTTTCTTTTCTGATAATTCTTTTTCTATATCTTCTATTGATTTGATTACTCTTACATTTTCATTCTCAATCTTCTCTTCTTTTTCTTTATAAATTGCTGGAATAATTAAAGGTGACATTATTATTATAATAACTGATATTGATTTTAATTCTAAAACATCTGTTATTAATGAAATAATTAATAATATTATTCCTAATAATTCTAATTTTATTATTTTATCTTTGTTATTCATAATACACCTCTTAGTTTCTACTTCAATTGTATATTTTTTAAGAAAAGTATTCAAGTTTATTTTTAAAATAAAAGAGTAAGAACTTTTAAACTTTCTTACTCATTATAAACATCTTTTATTAAATCATCAAATGCTTCGATTGGGAATGAATCTTTAAAGAATGATATTATTAAATCTGTTGCTTCTTCTTTAAGTTTTTCTCTAAATACATCATGTGTTGTTTTATCTAATAAAACTATTTTTTTATGTCTATTTTGTATTTCATTATAAACATGTTCTACTGCTTCTTGTGGAACTATAAAGTCTTTATTTCCTCTAAATATTAATGTTGGTATTTTAATATCTTTAGGAGTGTCTTGTAATTCTTTTACTATTTTAAAGAATTCTAAATAGCAATTAGCTGGTAATTTTAAAAGTCTATTTGCTACTAGTTTAGCTCCATATTCCTCAAATATTTTAGGCGTTGCTGTAAGTGCAGTATTAATATTTATTTTTTCTTGTTCGTAACCTGATATTCTAAAAGCTGGTGCGACTAAAACAAGTTTTTTTACTTCTTTATACTTACTAGCTACATAAGATGCTAAAACTCCTCCCATTGAGTGTCCTATGACATAAATTGTTTTATATCCATTATCAATTAGAAATTGCATTTCTGAATCAACTTTTTTAATCCAATCTTTATATGTTATTTTATGCTTAAAATCACCATCATGTCCAGGTAATGTAAAAGTAAACACATCATAATTGCTTACAAGTTCTAATCTATGTGTTAGATATTCTTGGTCATAAACTCCTCCTGCAAAACCATGTATAACTAATATTGCCTTTCTAAATAACTTCATACTTCACCTCATTTATATCTATTATTTTAACATAAATCTTATGTATAAATCTTTTATATTAACTTCATCTGTGTCAAATATTTGTTTAGTTTGTGTAAAACTATTAAAACTATTAAAACTTTTAATATATTTTTTTAATTCTTCTTTTGTAATTGGTTTAAATACTTTTATACTATCAGTATAAACTGAAATTACTCCTCCATTTTCAGCATTAGCTCTTTTATCAAAAGAAATTGTATCTTTATATATTGCTGATGCAACAACAGAATTATTCATTTGAAACAGTAAGAGATCTCCTTGTACAGAATTTAGTCCACTTTTATCATAGTAATACCAGCCTGATTCTTTAATTGGTAGTGTATCTAGAACGAATTCTTTTTGAACTTGTTCTATTGTTTTTCCAACAAATTCTTCATTTTCAAGTGACATTGGTATTATTCTTACATTATTTTTTGTTTTCATATTTTTAATTATCTACTTCTTCCTTCGCTATATTCTTCATTTTCATAACCATATTCATCTCTGCCAATTGAGCCATAGTTTCTTTCACCAAGCATTCTACTTTCTATATCAAAATCAATTTGATTATCTCTCAAACCATATGGGTCTTCTTCTGGTTGGGCCATATAAGTACTATAAGCTCTATTAGCTATTCCTTCTTCTCTTACAAAAGTCTCAGGTGTCATAGTTGATAAATTCACAAATGATTCTAACCCTTCAAGATAAAATTCTGCCATTTGTTCAATAACAGCATCATTTAGTCCTTTCTTTTCAGCAAATAACTCACTTATGTATTTTTTAGCTTCTAACATTAATTCATAGTCTTCCATATTTCCTCCACTTTTTCTATAAATATTTTATCATACTTCTAATACTATAATATAATTACATATACTTTTTAAATACAGTTTTCATTTTTAAGATAATATCTATCATTTGATTCATAATCTCACTATAGTTTTCTTTATTTTCATAATTTAATCCTTTTAAATTATAGCTTACTCTACTAACAGTTTCTGAACAATCTCTTTTCCAATCAAGTTTATATCCTATTTCTTGTTCTATTTCTTCTTTATGTAAATACAATTTATCAAACCATTCTTTATAGTTTGTCATATATAAGCCAAGTCTAACATAATTTTCTCTGTTAACAAGTTCCATAGTTAAATGTGATTTGCTTGATCCGATTGATACATCATACCATCTTCTAGTTGTTGCTTTTCTTTTACTGATAATATTTCCTCTTTCACTTATTAAATCGTTAAATTCATTCCAGAAAGCTAAAATTTCACTACTACTTTTATTTTCTGAGGTTGGTAAAAGTGACTTATAATTTTTTATGAAATCATTTGGTTGTTCTATTATTTCAAATTTTGCAGCTGGTAGAGAATCATTTATTTTATATGCATGTACTTCTAATAAAAAAAAGTTAATATCATTGCCTGTATTATTATTAAGCCATTCTATAGCACTTCTATGTTCTGCTCTTGCTTTTTTAACTATCCATACTATAACTCCAGCATTTAATCCAGATGCATAAGTAATTATTTTTCCTAAATGATCGTGATTTGACTGTTCTAATTGATTTTCAATAACTACTTTTACTCCTGTTAATTCATCAGTGGCATAAATATCGCAAAACAAGTTTCCTACTGTTTGTTCAACAATTATATCTGTTAATGTTAAACCTAATATTTCGTTTAATTCTGCAATATTTTCTGGTTCTGCTAACCATTTTGTAAAATCCATCGCTTCATGTTTCCATACTGTTCTTAATTCTATTTCTTTTAATTTTCCTATCATATATTTTCCTCTAACATTTCTAATTTTTCTTTTAATAAATTATACCTATATTTTGTATCCACATTTTTTCCACAATACTCAAGCGGTATCTCATCATTTGGTTCATAATTTATATCTATGTCATATAATGTAAATTGATCTCTTGTTAAATCTATATAATGATTATCTATCATATTAAAATAATGTGTACCACCATTAACTCTTATTCTATGAATTGTTCCTCCAAAAATATCATTCACTATCATCGCAGTAATTGCACATTGACCATAAGTCGGATCATTATTATAATCATAATCTTTTTGACAAGATGGATATGCTGTTTCTTTTGTATAACATAATAATAGCTTTTCAAATAAATCATTCAATGTTTTTATATTTAAATATATGTTATTTTTTACCATTAAATTTCCATATTCTTTACCATAATAAGTAATCTCTCTATTACTTTTAGTATAAAATCTCTTTTCTTTCATTATTACCTCTTTTTTCGTAATTATTATATCATATCATTTATCTATTTTTATACCAAATGAACCAGTCTAATTTTCTATGAGGTTTATCAACAGTAATATTATTTTGTTTTAATATTTTATCTATAACTTTTAAATATAGTTCATAATTGAATTTATCTTTCATCTTTGAAAATGAATTTTTATTAAGTTTTTCTCCTGTTATTGATTCATAATCTTCTTTACTAATGTATCTATGTAAATTTTTACTTACAACAGAATCATATATTGCATAATCATCTCTATTGTAACAATGAAAATTATGATATAAACAATACTTTGTAATAAATGAAAATAAATTTTTATTGAATTCTTGTTTTGTAAATCTTGCTAGTTCTTCAATTATAGTTATATCACCATTTTTAACTCTTTCATCAAAATTAGAATCAACTATTTTCTTAGATAATTTATATAATCCCCCATTTTTCCATAAGTTTCTGCTTAAGTTTGTTCCATTTGTAATATCTATTAAACTTATTTTCATAGAAACCATTGCTATATCATTATTTAACGGATTATTTTTAAGAGCTAATTCCATTAATTCTGCTGCACTTCTATATTTGAAATCATTTTTTACTTTTAATGCATATTTTTCTAAGTCTTCATTTGTTATTTTTTCTATCATAAATTACTCCTATTTAATTATATCAAATTTTCTTATTAAAAAAGAATCATATAATTGATTCTAATTTTTTTTATTTTTAAAATTTAGTGTAATAACTTTTGGACTATTTGATGGTTTGTCTTGTTCTTCAGGATTTTCTTCAAGTTCATAATTTTTTCCGAATATTGTTTCTCTCATTATTTTTTCAACTGTATTATAGTGAACTCTTTCATTAAAGTCTCCTAAATTTATCTCTACATATTCTTCTGAACTTGTTCTTATATCATCCATTATTGATTCATATAGTTCTTCATCTACACAATCATATTCAGCAATCTTATCTGAAATTCCTAATTCATTACCTATATAATATAATAAGAATGTTTCATCAAATGCTGAGTTAAATTGTTTCATATATTCATGAACTCTCTCTAGCATTATTCTATATCTTTCTGCTTCTTCTTTATGTTTATATTGTTTCCAAGTTCTTTGAATCTTTTTAATTTTTTCTCTAGTATCATTTAATAATTCTATATGAGTTGCTGTATATGAAGCTAATGTTTGATCATACATACCAATTATTTTTAATAAATATACATTTAATCCTGATTTATCAATTTCTTCTGGTGATGTAAAATCATTATGTAATGCTTTTTCTAAATTATGTTTTTCAAATATTTCTTTAATACATTTTTTAGCTAAATAATTTAATATAATTTCACTATGATTATATAAGTCATACGAAATAAAGAATCCTTCTCCAATTTTATCAGCTGCTTTAGGATCTATTGCTCTTTTTATAATATCTACTTTTACTTGATTTAACAAATAAAGTCCTTCTCTCATAACTGCATATTTTTCTGATAATTCTGGGTCAGCTTTTGTTAAATCACTCATAATTATTGATAATTCTAACCTTTCTTCATAAGGATTTTTATTATCAAAAAAATGATCTGCTACTTGTGTAATAAAATTAATATCACTTTTGAATTTTAAAATAACATATTTTACAAACTCATAATCTGATTTCACTGATTCTGAACAATAATTATACATTTTTCTATCAGTAGTTTGACTTATTACTAACATCATAAAATTTTTATCGTTTTCTAACTCATCAAGTGAATAATCTTCTATATCTTCACCATTAATATATTTTCCAACCAAATCCCTGCTATACTTTTTCATTTTTATCCCCTTTTTTAAAAGTAGCTATATTATACACTATTTTGCTTAATAAGTAAACAATTATTATATTTTAGAATTTAAAAACATTAGTATTTTTTACTAATGTTGATTATTTAAAATATTTAAACTTTTTTCATCCCTTTTTCCTTTATAAAATTTATTTATTATTTTACTAAATATTTTTTCATTCGGAAATGAATATTCAAATAGAGTCATACTTGAATTTAATTTTAAATAGTCTGGATATTCAAAAATATCTTCAATATTTTCATCCAGCTTATATAGTTCTTCACATATTTCTAACATATTATTTTTTAAGTATGAATTATTCATATACTCTAATACTTCTTTTTTTCCTTCTAATCCATAATATTTAGAAGTAGAACTATGTCCTAAGTCTTTTAATTGTGGAAATATATACCACATCCAATGACTTCTTTTATGTCCACTCTTTATTTCTAATAATGCGATTGGATAATATATTTCATGTTTTTTAATAAATTTACTTATATAACACATAGCTAGTATCTGTAATATGGGTCAATATCTGGATCTGCTGGTATATATTTATCTTCACAAAATTCTTCTCCATTATCCCCATAATAACATTCTTTATATGTTGTACCTTCATCTGACAAAGTACCGCTACATCCTATACATACCGAAATCATTATTAGAATTAAAATACATTTCACTATTTTTTTCATTGATTATTTTTCACTTTCTTTAAATCTTCGTTATAAGCTTATATTTTTGCTAATTTTTCCTGCTTTTGTTTTTAACTTTCGAATTCTGTTTATTGTATTCAATTTATTTTGTTAAGCTTAGTTTTTTACCTTCACTTTTCTTTTGATAATTTTTTAGTGGCTCAGTTAATGTGCCTGAGTATACTATATCTAATTCATGTAGAGCTCTTGTTATTGCAACATATAATAATTTCATATCAAGTTGACTATCTGAAGAGTACATTTTTTCATTAGCATTATTAATTATAACTGCATCAAATTCTAAGCCTTTTGCTAATTGATTAGAAATTGTGCATACTCTAAATTTATCATCACTTAAATCATCGTTTGGATTTACATTTGGTATATTTATTCCTAACATTGATAAATCATCATTAATATAATTAGATAGTAAATTTGTTTTACTAATTATAGCTATTGTCTTATATCCTTTTTCTTTATACTCTTGTATTTTTTTAGCAATATGCTCTGGTATTTCTGTTTCTTTAATAGCTTCATCAAATTGAACTTCTTCGCCGTGTCTGATCACTAATTCTGAACGATCTAAACCAATACTCTCTGCAACTGTATCAGCAACATCCATAATTTCTGCTGTTGTACGATAGCTTTTATTAAAGTTTACAATCTCGCCGTTACCATCAAACATTGCATTATTAACTTCTTCCCAATTATCAATGCCACGATAATCATATATTGATTGAGCTAAGTCACCGAAAATACTAAATGTTGCAGAAGGTAAAGTATATTTTAATGTAAAGAAATTAAATTCTCCTAAGTCTTGTGCTTCATCAACTACTACATGTTTTATATTTGCATATTCTCTATTTGGAGATATTAACATTTTAATATACATTAGTGCTGCTAAATCTTCAAAATCATATGAATTATCT
>CAKOKV010000027.1 GCA_934095805.1 uncultured Bacilli bacterium
ATATATGATGGACTAAAAAAAGAAAAATACAATGATAAAAATATACATATATTAAATGATGTAAAAGATGCTTTCCCACTTATGAGAAAGTTATCTGGAAAAGAAACCTTTGTATTACTTGAAAATGACTTACCAGATATATTTAATGAATAGGAGTGAAGAAGTATGAAAATAAAAATAGGTGTTATTTATGGTGGAGAAACAGTAGAGCATGAAGTAAGTGTTATTTCTGCATTACAAGCTATGAATAATTTAAATGAAGATAAGTATGATATTGTTCCAATATATATATCAAAAGATAGAACTTGGTATACAGGACATATGTTAAGAGATATCGAATTTTATAAAGATTTCGATATGGAAAAAAGATATGCTACTAAAGTTATGCTATATAAAAAAGGAAAAACATTTATCTTACAAAGAACTACAGGTTTATTTAGAAAAGATGTTACTGATTTAGATGTAATATTACCTGTAGTTCATGGTAATAATGTAGAAGATGGTTCACTTGCAGGATTACTTGATTCAATAGGTATTCCTTATGTTGGATCTCATGTTCTAGGTGGAGCATTAGGTCAAGATAAGGTTATAATGAAACAAGTAATGCAAGCAGTTGGATTACCAATTGTAGACTATACATGGTTCTATGATAATGAATATTTAGATGATAAAGAAAAAATCTTAGATAATATTAAAAAAATTGGATATCCAGTTATAGTAAAACCAGCTACACTTGGAAGTAGTATTGGAATAGGAAAAGCTCATTCTGCAAAAGAAATTGAAGCTAAAATAGAAGAAGCAATTGAATATGATAATAAGATTGTTGTTGAAAAAGTAATCGAAGATCTAACTGAAGTTAATGCATCAGTACTTGGAAATTATGAATATCAAAAAGTGAGTCCATTAGAAGAAGTTATGGGTGTAGACGAAATATTATCATATGCTGATAAATATTTAGGAAATGCAAAAGCAAAAGGAACAGCTTCAAAAGGTATGGCTAGTACAAATAGAATAGTACCAGCAAGAATCTCTGATAAACTAACAAAAGAAATAGGAGAAACAGCAAAAGAGGTATTCAAAACTTTAAATTTAAGTGGTGTTTGTAGAATAGACTTCTTAATAGATAAAAAAGATAATAAATTCTATGTTAATGAACCAAACACTTGTCCAGGAAGTTTATCATTCTATTTATGGAAGGAAGCTGGAGTAAAATATTGTGATTTATTAGATGAAATGATTTCTATAGCAATAAAAGAATACAAACATAAAAATAAAAAAACTATGTCATTTAACAGTACAATATTTGATGGATTTAATGGTTCAAAAGGATTAAAAGGTATGAAAGGATTAAAAAATTAATCCTTTTTTCTTCTCAACTTATCGTTTAGATAACTAAACTATCAAATTATAGAATTTTATAAAAAGTTCTGTATAATGTAAAATGAGGAGAGAAGTATGAGTAAAAAAATAATAATAAGTGCGATAATTTTAACAATAATAATAGTTGTACCAGCAATATTGATGATGAATAAATATGAGAAATTCTATATAGAAGATAAATATTATACAAATGGAGAGTTTATAAAGATTGATTCTGAAGAGTTAAATGAACTAATAGATTCAAAGGAAAGTTTTCTATTATACACTTATAATGATTATTGTAGTTTAAAAATACCTTGTGATGATATCTTTAAAGAAGTAATGGAAGAAAACAATATAAGTATGTATTCCATAAGATATGAAGAATTTGAAAAAACAAAATATATAAAGAAAGTTAAATTTGCTCCATCAGTTATAATTATTAAAGATAGTAAAATTATTTCATATTTGGATGCCAATAAAAAAGAAGATCTTGATAAATATCAAGATACATCTGAATTTAAAAAATGGTTAGAAAGTTATATTTATTTAAGTAAATAATATAACTTTTCATTTGTTATAAATAATTTCTGTTTTACCTTTAGTATTATTTTTATTTAATAAATTTTTACTTTCAAGTACTCTTTTTACTTGATTTGATACACCTTTATTTCCATCTATAAGCTTAGCATTTGGAAAAAGTTTTTTAATATTTTTTTTAGCATATGGATAATGTGTACATCCAAGTACAATAGAATCTATATCTTTATCATAATAACTATGAAGTAAGTTATGTAAAACTCTATCAATATCTTTTTCAGTTCCAAATTCTATGGTGTCAGCTAAACCTTTACAAGGTAAAAGTTTTATTTTTTGACCCTTTTTCTTATAATTTTTAACTAACTCATGAGTTCTTTCAGCTTTTATAGTACCGGGAGTAGCCATAACTAAAGTATTTTTATAATTATTATCACAAGCAACTTTAATAGCAGGTTCAGTACCAACAAATGGCATATTTGGATACATTAATCTTAATCTTTTTATACATCTTGTAGTTGCTGTATTACAAGCAATAACAATTATTTTAACATTTTTACTTATTAGAAAATCAACAATATTAGTGACTATTTTCATAAGTTCTTCATCACTTTTTTCACCATAAGGATTATTTTTAGAATCTGCATAATAAATATAATCTTCATTTGGAAGTAATTTTTTTAGTTCTTTTAAAATAGTAAGACCACCAATACCTGAGTCAAACATACCAATTTTATTATTCATGTAACATCATTCCTTGTAAATATTATATCACAATTATATATTATCTTATAAAATATGTTATAATTAAAAACAGATGAATATAATTAAAAGAGGGTGTCAAATGGAAAGTATAATAGATTCAATAATAAAGTTATTCAGTGGTTTAACAGCATTAAAATTTGGTAAGGAATTAATAGTATTTATTATTTCAATATTACCGATTTTAGAATTAAGAGGTGGGCTTATAGCTGCATCTTTATTAGATGTTAATCCACTTACTGGATACATAGTATCAATAATTGGAAATGTATTACCAGTACCATTTATATTATTATTTATAAATAAAATATTAGAATGGA
Source organism: uncultured Bacilli bacterium (assembly GCA_934095805.1). The sequence continues at coordinate 2,979 of CAKOKV010000027.1, forward strand.
TGAAAAATTCTAAAATAAAATGGATGAATAAAGTAGCTAAATGGTTAGATAAGAAAGCAAGAAAACATAAAGATTCAATCGAAAAATATGGTTATCTTGGCTTAACATTATTTGTAGGAGTTCCACTTCCTGGAACAGGTGCATGGACAGGATGTTTAGCAGCATCAGTATTAAATATGGATAAAAAGAAATCATTTATATCAATAATGCTTGGTATAATAATGGCAAGTATAATAATGATGATTTTATCTTATGGACTTTTAAAAAGAATAGTAGGTTAATATGAAAAAGAAAGAAACAACAAAGTGTTATAAATATAAATTTAATCTTAAAGCTGGAAATATAATGGCATCATTAATAATAATTGCATTACTTATGTTAGTGTATTTTACATTTGATAATTATTATTTTAAATTCGAATATAAAGAATTATTAATAATGATTTCTTGGTTTATATTACATGAAATATTACATTATATAGGATATTTAATAAATAAGCCAGTAAAAAGTAAAGACTTATGCTTAGGTATGTGTCTTGAAAAAGGAATTATGTATTGTAGATGTACAAATGAAATAAGTAAAAAAGCAGTAATGGTTTCATTATTAACACCATTCACTATAATTGGTGTATTAACATTAATAATTAGTTATATATATAATATGCCTTTTTTAGCATTCTTATCAGTTTCTAATATAGCAGGATCATATTTTGATTTATTAACCTTTTTTCAATTATTAAAAATGCCAAAGGATATAAAATTTGCAGAATATAATGAATGTGATGCATATTATCTAATAAGCGAAAAAGATTTAAGTAATATAAAAGTTCCAGGAATAAACTTAGTTGAAGCAAAAGAATTTGATAAATCAAAAATAGATAAAAATTCTAAAAGAATAGAATTATCTAAAATAAGCATAATAATAATGATAATATTATTGGCACTAGGATTTATAATTTAAAATAAAAAGAAAGTATGATATAATCTTCTTGGTGAAGAAGTATGAATATACAAGCAATATGTATAACATTGTTATCAGGACTTTCTTTTTTTATAGGTTATTTGATAACAAAGTTAATTAAAAATGAAAAAAAATTAATAATATTTTCAATAGGATTTTCTTTTACTATAATATTAGGCCTTATATTTTTTGATCTTTTACCAGAATGCATAGAAGCTATTGAAAACAAATGGGTAATATTTGGGTTTACACTTTTAGGTATACTTTTATTAAAGGCACTAGATTTATTTATTCCAGATCATGAACACAAAGAATCTAAAAGAAAAGATCATATGGAACACATAGGACTTATATCAGCATTAGCATTATTTATACATAATATTATAGAAGGAACAGCTATATATACAGCTTCATTAACTTCACTTAGTATAGGAATATTTACATCTCTTGGAGTATCATTTCATAATATTCCACTTGGAATACAAATATCTTCATTAGTAAAAAATAAAAAAGAGAAAATTATATTACTTAGTTTATTATCATTATCAAGTATACTAGGTATAATTGTTATAAAATTATTAAAAATTACACTCACTGAATATATTTCAGGTGTATTAATTAGTATAACTCTTGGAATGTTAATATATATAGCATTCTTTGAATTATTATGTGAACTAAAAGAAAATATTAAAAAGAAGGAATTATTAATTGGAATAATGACTGGTGTTATATTAATACTAGTAGGTTATCTATTCCATTAAAAAGAAAAATATGAAGAAGAGAAGATTAGAAATATTATTTGAAGATAAACATTTAATAATAGTAAATAAGAATGGAAATATGCCAACTATTAAAAGTGATAATTATAAAGATAATTTATATAGTGAGGTATATGAATATTTACACAAAAAGAATCAAAGGATATTTGTGGTTCATAGGCTTGATAAAGATACTAGTGGAATAGTAGTGTTTGCTAAAAGTGAAGCTGTTAAAGAAAAATTACAAAATAATTGGGATAATGTTGAAAGAAATTATATAGCAGTAGTTCACGGAATAACAAAAGAAGAAGGAATTATTAAATCATATTTAAAAGAAACCAAAACACTATATACATATAGTACAAATGATAAAAGCGGAAAATATGCTGAAACTATTTATCATAAAATTAAATCTAATAAACAATATTCATTATTAAAAATAAACATTAAAACAGGAAGAAAAAATCAAATAAGAGTACATATGAAAGATAATAATACTCCAATACTAGGAGATAGAAAATATGGTAAAAAAGATGGGTATAGAAAAATGATGCTTCTAGCAAATGAAATAAAGTTTATTCATCCAGTTACAAAAGAATTAATTCATATAGATTTAAAAATACCAAATGAATATAGTAAAATAGTAGAATAAAAAGTAAGAATTATAAACTAATTTCTTACTTCTTTTTTTATAAGTTTAGCATGTAGTACAACTTTTTCATCAGTTTTATAACAAGTTGATAATGTTAGAATTGTATCATTAACATCAACAGTTGCATCGAATTTTAATTTACTTCTAGACGAAATCGTATCAATAAACTTTTGAAATTCTTCATCATTTTTGAAGTTAGTAGTAATATAATAATTTTCAGTCTTTATATGATAAACACTAAACACTTGCCATAAAGTATTTTCATTTTCAGTTGATAATTTAATGATATGATTATCAATATCATTATACCAATTACTTTTAAGAATATTTTTAAGTGAACCAAACATAGTTTTATCTAGTCTAGAATGAGCATAAATTATATTATTTTTACTTAAATTATTTATATCATTTCTATAATCTAAAAATACCCAACCAGCTTCATTTTTCTTTTTATTAAAAGAATGATTTAAATAATAAGCATTATCATTAGATTGAACAAATGGATAATTAATATTAGTGCCATTTACTTGAATCCAACCCTTAGTATCTTTATTTTGTTTAATTAAATCTGTAAAATCAACATTAATCATATTCATTTTAATATAACTCCAATAAATACTTTCTTTCTTTTGATTTTCAGAGTTAACAGTTTCACCATCGGTTACTTCTTCAACTGAAACTGTTTTATAAATAGATTTGATTTCTTCTTCTGTACTATCATTATCTTTTTTCCAGTTTTTGATATTAACAATTGAATATATTAAAAGACTAGCACTAATAACTAGCAATATTGATAAAATAAGATTAGTTTTATTAAGTTTTCTTTTAACTTTCATAATAAAATTATATAACAAAAAAAGAAGAAAATAAATATTATGGATTTAAAACATCTGGTATCTTTACATTATCATTTTCTTCTTTTGGCTTTACAGTTTGAACTGGATACACTTTTGTTGGTTGAGTGCCTTTTTTAAAAAGAAATGTTCCAATTTTAGAGGATGGAGTAGTAGAGTTTGGAAGCATTGGAGGATTACTGCCAATAACAACTCTTGAAGAAATTATACCAGCTGGTTTTTTAAATCTACTGTTAGTTTCCATAACTTTATTAACAATTTCTTTTTGTATTTTAACTCTTTCAACCCAAGCATGATTAGAAGTATTATATGTTTTTTTAGTTAAATTATCATATCCATACCAGATAGCTACACTATAATCTGGACTAAATGTTACAGTCCATGCATCTTGTATAACATTACTAGAAAGTTTTAATCTTTTTAAAGCACTTTCATCATAACTACTTGTACCAGTTTTAGTTGAAAGATCTGTTCCATTAACTTTTACTGATGAACTTGTTACTTTTTTTAACATATAGGAAATCATGTATGCAGTAGTATCACTCATAACATTTTTAGATTCAAAATTAAATTCTTTTACATCTTCGTGTCCACCAGTTTTATAAACAATTTTATTTATACTGTGTGCTTCTGTGTAATTCCCACCATTACCAAAAGCTGAATAAGCAGAAGCTATTTGTACAGGACTAACCCCAGTAAAACCACCAATTGAGTGTGCTTCGTTAATATAATAATTGTTACCTAAATATTCGGGAACTATACCAAGTGAAGTAACAAAAGAATTTATTTGTTTATTATTTAATTTTTGAAATGCCTGTAATGCACAAGTATTTCTTGATCTAACTAAACATTGTTCAAGTGTTAAGAAACCTTGATATCTTTTATCAACATTGTGAATAACTCCACCATTAGTATAACTGACTGGTTTGTCAATAAATGGTGTATAAGTTGACCAATTCTTATATTCAATACCAGGACCGTAATCAAATAATGGTTTAGCTGTACTTCCTGGATGTCTTTTAATTTGAGTAGCATAGTTTAAAGACATTTCACTATTCTTATTTCTACCAGCACCAACAGCAATTATAGCTCCCGTTTCATTATCAATAATTCCAATTCCTACTTGTACTTTATTATCTTTAAATTTATGATTTTTATAAAAATTGTTAATAACATCTTGTTTACTAGCATCCATAGTTGAATATATATCCATAGAAACTTCATAAGGATTATCCCCAGTTCTATCTATTACTTCTTGAACAACTGTGTCAATAAAGCCTTGATACTTATTAACATTTTTATTATTCTTAGCAATTATTTCACTAATATCCTTCTTTTTAGCAGAATTCATTTCATTTTCTCTAATATATCCGTGTCTATACATTAAATCAATAACTTCATTTTTTCTTGCATTAGTTTTATCTGGATTAACATATGGATCATATTCTCCAGGTGCTTGAAACATTCCAGCAATCATAGCAGCTTCAACTAAATTTAAATTACCAATGTCCTTATTAAAATAAGTTTTAGCAGCAGTAACAACTCCATAACTACCAGCACCTAAATATGGAGCATTAACATAAAATTCCATAATTTCATTTTTAGAATAATCCTTTTCAATATTAAAAATTGACATATAAATATCAGTAAATTTTCTTATTAAACCTTTAAAACCATCTGCTTCTGTACTAGTGAAAGTGTTTTTAGAAACTTGCATTGTTAGAGTAGAAGCACCACCTTCATTAGATCCAGTTAAATAACCATATCCTGCCTTAGCAAATCTATAAACATCTAATCCATCGTGTTCAAAAAATCTAGAATCTTCTGTCGCAACTATTGCATCTATCAACACATTAGGTAGTTCATCATATTTAACAATTTGTCTTTTCTCACTACCTATACTTGTAATAAGATTACCTTTGTTATCATAAATATTAGAAGACTCTTTTTTATAAAGTAAATCAGTATTAAATTCGGGAGCATTTAGATAAATATAAGTAGAAAATCCAGCAAATATTAAGATACCAGAACATATTAAAACAATTAATACCATAGCGATAGTATTAACAATATTAATTTTTTTCTTATTTATATATTTTTTCTTATTTTTAACTTTCTTCATAATAATATTATAAACCAAAATTTTATATATTATTCTTTACATAGACTAATTTCCATTAATTTACATATATTTTTAACCGTGATATAATAATATTATACAAAGGAATGATAATATGATGAAAGCGGTTTTAATTTACAATCCTAATAGTGGTAAATTAACAAACAGAAATGATATTAAAAAGTTATACAAAATATTTGAAAATTATGGTTATGATATAGAGATAATATATACTGAATATAAAGGTCATGCAAAAGAAATAACCAAAAAACTAAGAGATGTAGACTTACTTATATGTGCTGGTGGAGATGGAACTTTAAATGAAGTAATTTCAGGAAATATTGAAAGAAACAAACCGTTATTATTAGGTCATCTACCTCTTGGAAGTGTAAATGATGTTGCTCATATGTATGGATTAACAGGAAGTACTACAAAAAATTTAGTTATGTTATTAAATGGAGCCAGAAAGAATATTGATGTATGCCTACTTAATGGT
>CAKOKV010000028.1 GCA_934095805.1 uncultured Bacilli bacterium
ATATTGATGATATAGATAAAATATTTAAGAGTGAAAATAGAATATCTGCTGGGATATGTGCTGAACCAGTTGGTCTTTATTTAAATAAAATTTATTTTGATAAGAGATACTAGAAATAGTATCTTTTTTGTTATATAATTATTTACAGTATAGAGGTGTTTATTATGAAGAAGTGTATGAAAAAGATTTTAGTTGTTTTATTTGTGGTTTTAACAATAATTAGTGTTTTATTATTTTCTAAAAATAAAAATGAAATATATATTAAAAATATTCTTTCAAGTGAATCATATTCATATTTATCTGATAATACAAAAAAATATATTGAAGAAGTTTACAACAAAACAGGAGAAGTAATATTAACTGAAAAGAATAAAAAAGAAAATACTCCTTATTTAAATCCATCATATAACGAATATCTATCATTAAGCAATGAAGAAAAATCTAAAATTTCAGTTATACCAAGTAATTTAATTTTAGATTATATTCCAAGAGCAGCAGGAACTGAAGAAAAAAATTTGCCATCATATTATAATTTAAATAATATTAATAATAATAGTTATTTAACACCAATAAAAGATCAAGAAACTTTAGGATTATGTTGGGCATTTTCATTAACTGAACATGCTGAGAGTCATTTGATGATAAGTAATAATAATTCTTATAATGAAAACACTTTAATTTTTTCACCAAGACAACTTGATTATGCATTAAGTGATACAGGAATTGAAAACTTTAATAATAAATATATATCTCATAAATTAGGTGATGGAAATGATTTACGTTTTCCTTTGTATTTATTAAGTTTAGGACTAGGCATGGTTGAAGAAAATAAATTTCCATATACATTAGATAAAAAAACTAGAAAGTTATATGAGGTACTAAATTATAATAATTCTTTGTATGAATTAAATACATCTATAAACATGCCTACATTTGCTAAAAGCTATAATGATTATATTCTTAAAGAATGTAATGATGCTGAAGATCCAACTACTTGTATTAACGAATTAACTCAAGCATTATCTACTCAATATATTAATGAATTGAAGAAAATGATTATAAAATATGGAGGAGGAATTGCTACAACAATAGCACCAAGTTCTGATTGTTCTTTTAAAAATACTGATGGTGAAATAGTAACTGAAGAAAGAGCGGCATGTTCTTCATTCGATTATTTACATGATATGCAAGTTATTGGATTTGACGATAATTACGAGTATAGTTATTGTAATGCTGGCAGTAAAAATTATTCAGTAAATAATAATGGAAAATGTGATAAAGGTAAACTAACTACTGGTAGAGGTGCATTTATTCTTAGAAATTCATGGGGTGAAGAAAATAAATTTCCATATTTGACATATGCAACTATTTCACCTAAAAATGATGTTGGAATAAAACCATTTCTTACAACAGAGTTCACTTTTATTTCATCTTTATCAAGCATGTCAGAAAGAAAATGGGATAATACATATTCGAATATTGGAGATTTAGGTTTAGATATATCTACAATAAATACATTAAATACATTAACAGAAAAATTTGTAAAAAAAATTAATACTGATGAAAAACTTGAAAAAATAAAATTTTATACTTATTCACAAGATGGTACATATAACATAAACATTGTAGTAGGAGATAAAAAATATAATTTTGAAAATATTAATACTGAAAAATACCCAGGTATATTTACTTATGATTTATCAAATGAAAATATTATAATAGATAAAGAAGAGTTTAGTGTTACAGTATCTGGTAAAAGAAGTAAAGTACTGGATAAAACAATAGCAGTATTTACATCTAATGTTGATACAACTCCAGTTATCAAAACAGAAGATACGACTATAACTACTAATGAATTTAATATATTATCTCAAACAAAAAATATTAATTCAGGAGAAAAAATTAACTATACATTATATGATGGAGAAACTGAACTTACTGATTATTTAAATGTTAGTGATAATATTGTTGCTGACAATGAAGTACTTAGTAATTTTACAATATTAAAACCACTTCAAGATGGAAATTATACTTTAAAAATTAGTTATGGAAGTAATAGTTATGATTCTAAAATTATAGCTACTGGTTTAGTTGATTCTATACTTGAAGGTGATGGAACCATAAATAACCCATATTTAATTAAAACAGAAGAAGATTTAAAAAAAGTAGGTGAAAATCTAAATTTATGTTATAAGTTAGCAAATGATATAACATTAACTGAAAAATGGACTCCAATTGGAACAAAAGAAAATCCATTTACTGGTGTGTTTGATGGAGACGGACATAGTATATCTAATTTAAATATTGAAAATAATAATGAATATAATGGCTTATTTGGATATGCTACTAATAATTCTAATAATGGTTATGATTTATCAATTAAGAACCTTGAAATAAAGAAAGCTAATATAACGACATCAAATGATGCAGGAATATTAGTAGGTCACATTGAATTAAATAAAGAAGATAGTATTATAATTAAAAATATATACTTAATAAATGGAAATGTTAGATCTTCTAAAGGAAACATAGGAGCACTAGTTGGTTCAATAGCATCTAGTAACATCAATAGTAATTTACAATTTGTTAATATATTTAATTCTTCAAATGTAGTAGGAGGAGAACATTCAGGATTAGTTGGTAGTATTTCGAATGTTAATGTAAGTTTCTCAATTATTCAAAATACTGGATTAGTAATGATAACAAATTCAACTACTGACTATGGTACTTTAGTAGGAAAAACTGACTCAGAACAAGAAGTAATATTAGATAATTTTGTATTTACTGCTCTTGTTAAAGGAAAGGATTTCATTAAAGGACAATTAACAAATTATAATTTAAGTGAAACTAATAAATTACTTATATCACAAGGTTACTATTTAAAAACAAAAGATGATGATAAAATGTATAGCTATCCAGATAATAAAGTCCATGCCATAGAATCATTTGAAAATTATAAAGATAAAAGTTCTTATAACGATTTAATTGATTTTGATAATAATTGGAATTTATTAGAAAACAACAGTATTATACCAGTTATAAAAGCTGTAGATTTTACTTATACTTCTATTGAAGATATAGATATTAATCTGGGTGAAGAAATATCACTTGTTGATAAATTTTCTCCAATAACTAAAGCATTTAGAATTAGCTATGAAGTAATATCTGGAAATGATCACATTACCTTAAAAGAAAATAGTTATTTAGAAGATATTATTATTGAGGCAGAAACACCTGGTATAGTTAAACTACTTGTTAGAAGTAATTATGATAATTTTAATAAAATAATTAATGTTAATGTTCATGGTAAAGGTATTGTATATGATTCTAACAATTCAACTGGTGAAATAATTTATAAAAGATATACTAGTGGTTCAAGTATCATATTAGAAAATAAAAACTCTTTTAAATGGAATGGATATGAAATTTCTGAATGGAATACTAAGAGTGATGGAAGTGGAGAAAGTTATGTTCCTGGTAGTAGCTTTAAATATGAAAAAGACATGACATTGTATGCTATATGGACTAAAATTAAATTTAACATTAATTATTGCTTTAATGAAAACTGTGAACCTGGTAAAATATATAAATATAACGATGGTGAAGAAGCAATTATTATAAATAATGAAAATAAAGTTGAAGGTAAAACATTTGATTCTTGGAATACTAAAAAAGATGGAACTGGTAAATCATTTAAGCCGAATGAAAAAATAACTATTAAAGAAAGTTACACTTTATACCCAATATATGTTGATGAAGTAACATATAGTGTTGAAAAATATAGGGTTATTGAAAGTTCACATTATATATCAAGAATAATGCCTAATATAATAAAAGAAGAATTTACTAGTAATATTAAACTTGGAACTGATTATTCAGTTAGTGTTGAAACTATTAGTTTAGAAGATAAAAATATTATATATACTGGTTCTAAAACAAATATATATAAAGGTTCTAATATTTATGCTACATACATTAATATAGTAATAGGTGATATAGATGGTGATGCTGAAGTTACATCTAGTGATTTATTAAAAGTAAGACAACATTTAATTGGAACGAAGTTGCTTAATGGAATATATTTATTATCAGCGGATATAGATGACGATACTGAAATTACATCTAGCGATTTACTTAGAATAAGACAACATTTGATTGGAACAAAGGTAATTTCTTAAGGAGGATTAAATGAAGAGGTTAAATAAAATTATTACATTTATGTTAGTGTTTATGCTGTTTGGACTAAATGTTCAAGCAGCAAGTGCTAACTTATCAGTTAGTAAAAGTAGTGTATATGTAGGTGATACATTTACAGCAACAGTAAAAGCAAATGGGGTAGCTGCTTGGAATATTCATATTTCAGCGACTGGACCTGTTAGTGGATGTAAATTAGATCAAGCTGATGCTACTGCTGATGCACTTGATACTAATAAAACTTTTACTGCAACTTGTAAGACAACAGGTGAAGGAACTATAACTGTAACATTAAAAGGAGATGTTACTAGTAGTGATGATGGTAAACCAGTAAAATTATCTAGTAGTAAAACTGTAACTGTTAACAAAAAAACTACTACAACTACAACAACAAAGAAAACAACTACAACAGCAAAGAAAACAACAACTACTAAAAAAATAAGTGACATAACTACTACAACAACAAAGAAAGTTACAACTACACAAAAAGTAGAGAAAAATAATGATGCAACTCTTAAAAATATAACAGTTGGTGGATATGATATTAAGTTTAGTAGCAACACTTATGAATATACAATTAATGTTAAAGCTGATGTTGATAAATTAGATTTTGATATATCTAAAAATAATGATAAAGCTAGTTATGAAATAATTGGAAATGATAAGTTAGTAACTGGTGAAAATAATATAACAATTAAAGTTACTGCAGAAGATGGAACTATAAAAGAATATAAGGTTAAAGTTATTAAAGAAAAAGAAAATACAAGTTCTAATAATTTGACACTTAATAATATTAAAATAGATAATTATGAATTGAATTTCTATAAAGATAATTATGAATATAATTTAAAAATAAATAACGAAGAAAAATTAAATATATCAGTAGATGTAGATTCTAATTTAAAATATGAAATAAGTGGAAATACTAATTTAAAAAATGGTAGTCAAATTACTATAAAAGTAACTGATTCAAATGAAGAAAGTATTTATAAAATAAATATTAAAAAAGATGAATCAAGTGCTTTAAATATATGGATGATTATTTCAATAATATGTTTTATTATAATAATTGTATTATTAGTTTTATACATTAAACTAAAGAATTATCATAAAAAAGAAGATGTTGTTGTCATTAACGAATAGGTACTGAAAATAGTACCTTTTATTATGATATTATATTTTTGTGTAGTGAAGAATAGTGTAATAAGTGTTGAAGTAAATAGACAAATAACAAATAAGGTATCTATTATTCTAAATAGTTTAGAAATTGATATTAATACATTTGTTAATATGGCTTTAATTAGTGATTAAATATATGTTTATAAAACAAAATATGAATAGTTTCATCATCTATAATAAATCTCAATAATAAACATATACTTTACTATGATAAAAGATATAATTAAAAATAATAATTATTATATTTGTATAGAGAATAATTTAATATGTATTAAAAATTACATAAGAATTATTGATATAAGTGAAACATTTATTAAAATTAAACTAAATAATAAGACTATTAAGATTAAAGGAAATAATATGGTTATTAATAGATTAGACGAGCATGATTTATCTATTAAAGGTGAATATAAGGATATAGAGTTTAATTGTGAATAAAGTTAAAATTATTGTTAATGAAAGTAGTAATAAGTTTTTAAATTATTTAATCTATAATAGGATTTATTATGATTCACTTGATAAGTATAATGATTATTATGTAGTAATTGTATCTTATGATGATTATTTATATATTAGAAGAAGATATAAATGTCATATTGTTAAGTATTATGGTAAAGAGAATGTTATTGATATTTTTAATAGAAATAAATATGTATTTTTATCTTTGATTATATCTTTTATGTTACTTTTTTTATTTTGTAATACTATATTTGATATTAAGATTAATAGTGATAATGAAGATATTATTAAAATTATTAATGATAGTTTAAATGATAATGGTGTTTCTTTATATAAAAGAAAAGTATCTTTTGATAAATTGAATAGTATTAAAAATAAGATTCTTGTTGATAATAAAGATACATTAGAATGGATAGAGATAAGAGAAAAGGGTTGTAAATATTATATTGAGGTTACACCAAGGGTTAAATCTAACAATAATGTAAATAGAAACGAACCAAGTGATATTGTTGCGGATAAAGACGGAGTTATTAAACATATTGTTGTTCATAGTGGAAGTAAAGTTATTGATATAGGAGATTATGTTAAAAAAGGAGATACATTAATAACAGGTAATGTTATTAAGAATGAAACTGTTGTTGATAAGATACATAGTGAAGGAGTTATTTATGCTGAAACTTGGAAAACTGTTAATATATGTATTCCGTTTAAAAGAGTAGATTATGTTTATACAGGTAAAACTATTAATCATTATTATTTAGATGTATTTGGACATGAATTTACTTTAACTGGTAAATATGATAGTAATGATACTATAAATAAGAAAAGTATTGTTATTGATAAACCATATTTATTTTTTAAATTATATAAAGAAGAAAAGAAAAAATATAGTTATAATGAAATTGTTTTAAGCGAAGAAGAAGCATATAATGAAGCAATTAATAGAAGTGTTTCTGAGATAGAAAAAAAGCTCTCTAATGATGAATATATTATTTCAAAAAAAGTTTTGAAAAAAGAGGTAAATAGTAGTAAAATAAGTTTAGAAGTATTTTTTAAAGTTTATGAAAAAATTGGGGTTGCTTCTGAAATAAAAGATATAGGAGAAGAGAATGGAGAGAGCAATTAGAAGTGTTATAAAGATGTCATTACCAACTCTTATTATAGTTATTGCGATTGTTGTAATTTTAAGAGTTACTTATATATTAAAAAGTGATAAAAGAAAGTTTGTTTTTCATGAAGAAATATTTAATTTATTATTTCTTGCATATTTGGTTATGTTGTTCCAGTTAGTTACTAGTCAAGATATTCCTGGTGGTGGGACTAATTTAATGCCATTTAGGGAGATAATGAGATATCCCATTGGTAGTGCTAGTTTTTATAAACAAGTAGTTGGAAATATTGTTTTGTTTATACCTCTTGGCTATTTTGCTACTAGTTATGCTAATATTAAAGGACTTGGTACAATTACTCTTGTATCATTATTTTCAAGTTTAACAATAGAAAGTGTACAACATTATATAGGTAGAAGTTTTGATATAGATGATATAATTTTAAATATAGTTGGTGGTATAGTTGGATTCTTACTTTACACTGCACTTAATGCAATTAGAAATAATATGCCTAAATTCTTAAGAAGAGATTGGCTTTATAATGTACTTAGTGTTATAATATTAATTCTTATAGGTTTATATGTCTATAAGATTATGTAGTTAAGGAGTGTGTATGGAAGATTATATAATTAATACAACTAAACATGAAGATATTGATATAAGTGAATTAGATAAGGTTATTAGATTTGCATGTAAGCATTTAAAAGTTAATAATCCTATGCTTAATATAGTTATAGTTGATAAAGATAGAATACAAGAAATAAATAAGGAATATAGAGATAAAGATGCAGTTACTGATGTAATATCTTTTGCTTTTGAAGAAGTAGATGATTTAGAATATGATAATATTAGATTTTTAGGTGAAATTTATATTTGTTATGATAGATGTGTTGAACAAGCAAAAGAATATGGACATAGTATTAAAAGAGAGTTTTGTTATCTAGCAGTTCATGGACTTTTACATTTACTTGGTTATGATCATATGACTCCTGAGGATAAAGCTGTGAAGAGAGCAAAAGAGGAGGAAATATTAAATGAATATGATATCACGAGATGAAAGAAAAGCTCAAAAGGGTATAAAGAAATTCTTTCATAGTTTTACTTATCCAATTAAAGGGTTAAAGTATGCTTATAGAAATGAACAAAATTTAGCATTTGATGTTGGTATGGCTCTTGTAGTATCTATTGCAGCATTTATATTTAAATTAAGTGGTATAGAGTGGGCTATATTAATGCTTACTATGGGTCTTGTTATATCTTGTGAACTTATAAATACAGCTATTGAAGCAGTTGTTGATTTAGTTACAGAAGAATATCATCCACTTGCTAAAGTTGCTAAGGATACAGCAGCAGCAGCTGTGTTTGTATTTGCTATTATTGCAATCATAGTTGGATTAATTATTTTCGGGCCAAAAGTAGTAGCATTATTTTAAGGAGGAATATGAAAGATAGATTAATTAAATTATTAGAAAATAGTTATGCACCTTATTCAAATATGCATTTTGCTTGTATAGTCGAAACTAAAAATGGTAATTTTTATGAAGGTGTTAATATAGAAAATGCATCATATGGTGGAACTATATGTGCTGAGAGAAATGCGATTAACAATGCTGTTAGTCATGGCGAAAGAGAATTTAAAGCTTTATATTTAATGACTAGTAGTGATGAAATTTGTTATCCATGCAATATATGTAAACAAACATTTTTAGAGTTTTTTGATAAAGATGTTATGTTTAATATAATGACTCACGATGGTAAAATGGAAGTTATGAGTTTTGAAAAACTAATGACTACTACATTTACTAAGGAGGATTTAGTATGAAAAGTGGTTTTGTAAGTTTAATTGGTAGACCTAATAC
>CAKOKV010000029.1 GCA_934095805.1 uncultured Bacilli bacterium
GCCCGGTTATGAGCCGGATGCTCTAACCAATTGAGCTAGAGGTCCACTGCCTATTCATAATAACACATAATTTTTGGTTTTTCAATATCTTTTTGTTTATTTTTTGAAAAAATGTGATATATTATTTATAGATAATAGGAGATAAATAAAATATGATGCTACTAAATTATAAAAACAACTTTATAAAATATATTATTTATATGTCAGCAGTATTCATATCATTATTTGTGATTGTTAATGTGTATTCAAAATATGTGCCAGAAAAAGATGAAGATGTAATATCATCATTCATAACATATACAGATGAGTTAACTGAAATAAATGTCTCATATCCAAGATTTAAAGACGATAAATTAAATAAAATTGTATCAGAAAATATATATAGTTATGTAAAAGATTTTAAATCATATGATAAATTAAATAAAAATCTCAATATAGATTATGACTTATATTATTTTGATAATTATCTTAATATTGTATTTAATATAGAAAATACCTTAACAAAAATAAAAAATAAAAATATATTAATAGACTTAAAAAATAAAAAACTAGCATATATATCAAACTTATATGATAAAGACTACTTAACTAACGAAATAAACGATATAGTTTATTCTAAGTATTCTAATGATATATATGAAAAAATAAAATTATCGAATATAGATAATCATACTTATGTAATAGATAACAATAAAATAGATATTTATTTTAATGATATATTAGATAAAGATATTAACTATGTACCAAAGATAACAATAAAATTAAGTGAATCAGTTATAGAATTAGAAGATGAAAATACCGTAGAAGTTTCTGATAAAAAATATATCGCATTTACTTTTGATGATGGACCTAGTAAATATACAGAAGAACTATTAAAAACTCTTGAACTTAATAATTCATCCGCAACATTCTTTATGCTTGGAAATAGAATGAAATATAACGAAGATATCGTTTTATCAGTATATAATTCTAGTAGTGAAATAGGAACACATACTTATTCTCATAAAAGATTAACTGAACTTAGTGAAGATGAATTATACAATGAAGTAAATAGTTCACAAATAGTTTATAATAATATAACAAAAGATAATATAAAATACTTAAGACCACCTTATGGATCTTATAATGATAAAATAAAGAAACTTGGATATAATATTGTACTTTGGAATATAGATACAAAAGATTGGCTAGTTAAAGACAGTAAAAAGATATATAACTCAGTTATAAATAATGCTTGTGATGGGTGCATAGTTCTTATGCATGATATATATTCAGAAACAATAGAAGCAGTAAAAATGCTTATACCAGCACTAAATGAAATGAATTATGAAGTAGTTAGTATAAGTAATCTTATAAAAAATAAAAACTATAATTTAAGTGATAATGAAGCTATCAGTCATATAAATAATAACTAAATAGCTTCTTTTTTAATATTTTTTTAAAAAGAGTGTTCCATTTTAATAAATTTTATGTTATACTTTTGAAGTATGAACGAGATGGACCGCTAGCTCAGCTGGTAGAGCAATCGACTCTTAATCGATGGGTCTAGGGTTCGAATCCCTAGCGGTCCACCATAATAGTAAATAAATTAAGCCCGAACTAATGGGCTTTTTTGCGTTTATTTTCAACAAACCATTAAAAATGTATAAATAAATTTAACCTAATATTTTAGCATAATAAAAAGTCAATCACTTTTATTGAAGTAATATTTCAATAAAATATATCTTGACTTTATATTTAATTAAAAATTTAACCTTTTTTTGTATTTGATGAAATAAATTGCATAATAATTTTTTTATACTTATTGTAAATTTCAATAGCATCTTGTACACTATTGATTTCTTTAATGAAATTATTAAATGTATCTTTATTTTGCACCAACTCTATCAAAAAATTAATTTTATCTGACTCAGAAATATCATTTAATTTTTCAAAATAATTTTTTAAAGTGGTAGTCCAAAATGGATCAACATTTGGACTAGCAACAAAGTTAATTACATCTGATAAATTTATTTCAAATCTTTTAGGCTCTATTTTGTATTCTCTGCCAGTTTTTTCTTTTAATAATTCTTCTAATGCTATTTTAGTTGAATCAGTATTTACATCATTACTAGCATTTAAATAGTTTTTGATAGTATAATTAATTTGTTCTTCCTTTGAATCAAAACAATAATGTTTTTTTAAACTTTCATATTTTGCTTCTAACTCTTCAACTGATAAATTTTTATACAATTCTTTTGCAACATTAGGTGTAATAGCCATAATTATTTCCTCCTTCCATTATAATTGTATCATATTTTTGAGTATTGTTAAAATATAAATATTTGATTATTTTAATAGTTTGGCAAGTAAAATGGCTTTACGGTCATTTTTTATTTTGTTATAATTACCATAGGTGAAAATATGATATATATATGTTTGGGAATATTTACTTTTGCTATAACAGTAATATTAATCAAAAAAATGAAAAAAAGTACTAAAAAGAAAATAATAACAATAATACTATCATTAATAACAACTTCATTATTGATATTTGGGTGCATAAAAGAATCAAAAGATGATAACTGTTGTGAATGTAGAGATTGTAAAGACTGTAATATATGTTGTGATTGTAAATATCCTTACTATAATAAGAGATAAAAGCACTTATTAAATAATATTTTATAAATATAATATAGTAGGTGGTAATATGATTTTAAAAGAAATTAAAAAGACAAATAAAAAAATATTTAATAGTATAAAAAAGATATTTGAATAAATTAAAAGAGATTGACTAACAACATCAATCTCTTTTTAACTAAATAAAGCACTAAGCATAATAGTAAATACACTACCTACCATAGCTATTAATAATAACCATGCTACTATTTTCTTGGCTATATCATTCTTTTTTTTCTTTTTAGTTACCATAATAAATACCTCATATAAATTATAATATATTTGTAATAAAAAATAAAGAAATAAATATAATTTAATATGAAAATTATAAAAAGTAGATTATTTAAAACGATGTTTTTTATTTTTTTGTTTGGAATTGTACTTGGAATTATAAGTTATATATTTATTGAAAAAGATATAGTTAATAATAATGTAATAAACTATATAAAACTAATAAGTAATAACGATTATAATTATTTTAATGGTTTAGCAAATAATATATATAATGATTTTAAATTATACTCATTAATATGGATATTTGGAATAATATTTATTTGTTCAGTATTTATACCTATATTAATCATTTTTAAAGGTATTTCAATTGGTTTTACTATATCAACAATAATTTATACTTTTAAAATAAAAGGTATCTTATATAGCTTAATTTTGATGTTTCCAAGTATATTAAAAGTAATAATTCTATTATTAATAAGTTATTATAGTATTAACTTTTCATATAAATGTTATAATGCATTCAAAGATGATAAATTAACTAATATAAAAAAATATATATCAAACTATTTTTATATTTATTTAATATTACTACTTATATTAATAATTATATGTATAATAGAAACATATATTTGTTTCAATATACTTAAATTTGTAGTATAATTACATAAGGCGAAAGGGAGTATTAATATGAAAGTAGTAGTAGGAATGAGTGGAGGAGTAGATTCAGCAGTATCAGCATATCTATTAAAAAAAGAAGGATATGATGTTGTTGGACTATTTATGAAAAACTGGGATTCTAATATCAATAATGATAAAGAAGGAATCACAGATGGAGTTTGTCCACAAGAACTAGATTTCAGAGATGCTAAGGCTGTATGTGATGAATTATCCATACCACTTTATAGAGTAGATTTCATAAAAGAATATTGGGATGATGTATTTAAATACTTTTTAAATGAATTAGAAAAAGGAAGAACACCAAATCCAGATATTATGTGTAATAAATATATAAAGTTTGATTTATTCAAAAAAGAAGCTAAAAGATTAGGTGCTGATAAAATAGCTACTGGACACTATGCTAGAATAAAAGGCAACAGACTCTTAAGAGGTGTAGACAATAATAAAGATCAAACATATTTTTTAAGTCAAGTAACTCCTGAACAATTAAAAGATGTATTATTCCCAGTAGGTGATTTAACAAAAGATGAAGTAAGAAGAATAGCCCATGAAAACCACTTACCAGTTGCTGATAAAAAAGATTCAACAGGAATTTGTTTTATAGGTGAAAGACATTATCAACAATTTATATCAAATTATTTAAAGGGTAAAGAAGGAAATATTGTTGATGTAGAAACTGGTGTTGTTATAGGAAAACATAATGGTCTTATGAACTATACAATCGGTCAAAGAAGAAATGTAGGATTAAGTGGAGATGCACAAAGACACTATGTATGTGGTAAAGATTCTAAAAAGAACATTTTATATGTAGCATTTGGTAGTGATTCAAAATATTTACTTTCAGATGAAGCTCTAATAGAAGATGTTAACTATATTTCAGATAAACATCCAACATTCGCAACAGCAAAATTCAGATATAGAAGTGAAGATGTACCAGTAACAATAGAATATCTAGAAAATAATCAAATAAAAGTAAAATATGTAGATGGAAAAGCTGTCACTCCAGGTCAAGCTTGTGTAGTATATTTAGGTGAACAATGTATAATGGGTGGTATTATTAAACAAGTATTTAAAGATGGTAAGGATATTTGGTATTTAAAATAAATGATGAGACAAACATATGAATTAATTAATCTTAAAAAATTAGAAAACAACATCAAAACAATAGTTAATTCATCAAAAGAATATAAATACCACATTGCAGTAGTTAAAGCAAACTGCTACGGATTAGGTATAAATTGTGTAAAAAGTATATTGTTAGGTGGTGCAAACTATCTAGCAGTTTCTTCTTTAGATGAAGCACTAAAAGTAAGAAAAATTACAAATACTAGAATACTTGTTTTAGAACCAATAGATACAAAATACATAAATATTGCAAATAAAAATAATATAACACTAACTATAAGTTCACTAGAATATTTAAATAAAGTTAAAAATAAAAGTTTCACATGTCATCTAAAAATAAATACCGGTATGAATAGACTTGGAATTGGTACAAAAGAAGAATTAAACGAAATATATAAAATAATAAATAAATCAAATATAAAAATCGAAGGTATATATACCCATATCTATAAAAGTACAGATTCAACTTTAACAGAAAATCAATTTAAAAGATTTGAAAATATCACAAGTGATATAGATCTATCAAAAATAGAAATAGTTCATATACCAAATAGTGATACAATAACAAATTATAAGAAAAAAGATTATGTTAATGGATGTAGAATGGGAATAATAATGTATGGTTTTAATAATAAATTAAAATTAAATTCTGTTTTTACATTAAAATCAAAAATAATAGAAATTAAAGAAATTAAAAAAGATGAAACTGTTGGATATGATGGAAAATATAAAGCAGATAAAGATGAATATATAGGGATTGTTCCAATCGGATATGCTGATGGAATAATTAGAAAAAATACAGGTAGATTTGTTTATATAAACAATAATAGATATAAAATAGTTGGAAATATCTGTATGGATATGTTATTTGTTCTTATAGATAAAACAGTAAAAGTAAATGATACAGTAGAAATAATAAAAGATAATCAACATATTAATGAAATAGCAGAACACTTAGAGACAATTAATTATGAAGTAATGTGCGATGTAAGTTCAAGAGTTGACAGAAAATATATAGAAGAATAGTACAAATTCTTCTTTTATTATGTTAAAATATTTATAAGGAGAATAATAAAATGAACAAAGTAATTATAATAGGTTGTGGTAATGTAGGAATGAGTTATGCATTTTCATTACTTAATCAAAACACAAGTGTAAATGAATTAGTATTAATTGATATTAATAAAGAAAGAATTATAGGTGAAGCAGCAGACTTAAATCATTGTCTTGCTTTCTCACCTTCGAAAATAGATATTAGAGTTGGAGATTATAGCGATTGTAAGGATGCTAAACTTATAGTAATAGCTGCAGGTGCAAATCAAAATCCAGGGGAAACAAGAATGGATTTAATCAATAAAAATTCAAAAATATTTAAATCAATAATAACAGAAGTTATGAAAAATGGTTTCAAAGGATATTTTCTAGTAGCAACTAATCCACTTGATATAATGACATATATAACATATAAATATTCAAAAATGACACCAAACAAAGTAATTGGATCAGGTACAAGTTTAGACACTGCAAGATTAAGATACTTAGTCGGTGAAAAAGTTAATATAAATCCAAAAAGTATACATACATATGTAATCGGAGAACATGGTGACTCTGAATTTGTACTTTGGAGTTCTGCATTAATTGGAAGTGAAAAATTAGATAAATATTTAACAGATGAAGAAATGAATACAATTGAAGATGATGTAAGAAATGCTGCTTATGAAATTATAGAAAGAAAAGGAGCAACATATTATGGAATAGCCATGTGTTTAACAAGAATAACAAATGCTATTCTAAACAATGAAAATACAATTATAACTGTCTCTAGTTATGATGAAAAAGATGATATATATTTTAGTACTCCAACAGTAATAAATAAAGATGGAGCAGTTAAAAAAATGGAAGTTGATTTAAACAAAACAGAACAAGAAAAACTGGATAATTCAATACAAGTAATAAAAAATGCAATTGAAAAAATAAAAGATTAATAAAAAGGAGAATTAAAATGCAAGAAAATGATTTAGATAAACCAAAAAGTAATAAAACATTAATTATAATAATAGTACTTATGTCATTAATTATAATAGGTTTAATTGGATATATAGTATATAACCATACATCTAGTAAAGAAAGTAATATCAATAAAACACAATCAACTGCAAAGACAACAACAACTATTAAAGCTATAGAAGAAGATGAAAAAATAGAAACAAAAATAACTAAAAAAATAGCAAATGAACAACTTTTAGAAAGTATAGGTTCAGTGTATTATGCATTAAGTCTAACAAGTAATAAAGTAAATACAAATGTATTTGATAATGACTATGCTAAGTTATATCTTGCATATATGACAAGTATTAAAAAAGATGGATATATCTCTGAAGAATGTTATGACGGTGAAGAAACAACAGGCTGTGCAGCAATAGATTTAGAAAAGTTTAAAAGTCATTACTATAATCTATATGGTGAGAAATTCGAAAATAATAAATATGAAGAACTAAATAAAAAAGGATCATACATTGGATATAGAGATAGTAAATTCTTTGGTTCATTCCCAACTGACCTTCAAGATGAAATAATTTTAAAAGCAACAAATATAGTTGAAACAAAGAAAACAATAGAAGTTGATGTAGATGTTCTAAATATAAATGAAGATAATGATTTATTTAATAAGTATTACGAAGCAGATGTATTAGAATATGATAGTAAATTAGTAGTAGCTAAATATAAATTAACACTCGGTAAAAATGAAAATAAGACACATAAAATAATCTCTTTAATAAGAGTTAGCTAATCAAAAAAGATTGTATTTCAATATTAAGAAAACAATCTTTTTATTTGCAAACTTTTAATAAATATTTATAGACTTTACTAATTAAAACTGATAAACTAGTAATTAAGAAAAAGAGAGTTGTACTATACAAAAACAAGGAGGTAAAATGAAAGAACAAAATAAAAAATATGTTCTAGGATTAGATATTGGTATATCATCAGTAGGTTGGGGTCTTATTGAATTAAATGATAAAAATGAACCATATAAAATAAAAGATACAGGTGTTAGAATATTTAGCCCAGGAGAAAATGTAAAAACTGGAGAAAGTAAGAACATTGCAAGAAGAAATAAAAGAGGTACAAGGAGAATTTTAAGAAGAAGAAAATTCAGAGTAAATAGAGTAAGATACTTGTTATCAGAATATAATTTTATTGAAAAATCAAATAAAACTATTATTTCAGAAATTTATGACGATTTAAAAGAAAAATATAATAATATCATAGAAAACTATTATAAGAATAAAGATGTAAACCCATTTGAATTAAGAAGTGAAGCATTAGACAGAAAATTAACAAATAAAGAATTAGCTATTATATTAATTCATTATGCTAAACATAGAGGTTATAAATCAAATAGAGATGAAGATACTGGTGATAGTGGAAAAGTAAAAAGTTCAATAAAAGAAAATGAAAAAATAATGAGTGAAAAGAACTATAGAACTATATCAGAAATGTTTGCTTTAGATAGTAAATTCGATGACAGAATACATAATACTACTGGTGATTATAAAATGTCAGTAAATAGAGAAATGGTATTACAAGATATTGAGACAGTACTAGATTCACAAATAAAATTTGGATTAATAGATAATAAATTTAAAGATGAATATATTAAAATATGGTCAAGTCAAAGACATTATTCAAAAGGTCCAGGAGGAGACTCAAAATATGGTGGTAATCTAATAGAAAAAATGACTGGAACATGCAAGTATACAAATGAACCAAGAGCACCAAAACAAGCACCAAGTACTGAGATATTTAATGCATTAACACTAATGGTTAATTTAAAATACAAAACAAGTGAAAATTATGAAAAATTAACCGAAACAGAAATAAATAAAGTATTACAACTAGCTTTAACTAAAGATGCAGTAACATACAAAAAT
>CAKOKV010000030.1 GCA_934095805.1 uncultured Bacilli bacterium
CTTAAATACATAATCATATCATTTATTAAAAATTTATCTTCTTCACTTAACGGAAAAGTTACTTTTTTACTTTTTTGTCTTAGTATTTTAGACTTTTTTTCATCTAATATATCACTTTGTTTGAACATACTTCTTTCCTCCGAACATATTTTATCAAAAATGGTTAATAATTTCAAATTTTATTGAAAAAAATGATTAATAATTATATAATTGTTATAGATTAGGAAAGTAGGAATTGGTCTATATGAATAAAATTAGTTTAAAGATTTTATTATCCAGTATTGGTATTATTATTATTTTAGCTCTTATGTGTACTGCTACTTATGCATATTTTACTTTGGAAGTTGAAGGAAGTGGAACTGATATTTCTATGACAACCTTTAATAAAAATATGCAGGTAACATATACTGATACAAGTAATGTAACATTGGTTAATGCATATACAGGAAGCTCTATAAGTAAAACTTTTACAGTAGAAAATACAGGAGATGTTGATGTATATTACAATGTAACACTTGAAGATGTTGTTAATAATTTTGAGGTACCTGAAGAACTTGTTTATAATATTGTTGAAACTGGTGGTTCTGTTTTTAAAAATGATACTGTTATTCCTACTAGTGATGAAGTAATTGTATCTGACATTAAAATAGCAAAAGGTGAAACTCATTATTATGTAATGAAAATAACTTTTTTAGAAAAAACATATGATCAATCTTACAATATGAATAAAACATTTTCTTCTAAAATAAATATATTACCAAGTGAAAAGTATAGTGAATTTACTAAACTTAGTAATAATACATTATCTTATAAAATAATTAATTCTAGTGCTAGTAGTTCTAATAATTTAAAATATAATACTACTGATGGAGAAGGTTTATATTTTACTAATAATGCTACTAATGGTACTAAAATATATTTTTATAGAGGAAGTAATACTTTAAATAATAATGTGTCTTTTGGAGGATTTTGTTGGAAAGTAGTTAGAACTACTGAAGATATTGGTGTAAGATTAATATATAATGGAGTTTTAAATAATGGAGAGTGTAGTAATACTACTGGTAGTAATTCTATAATAGATTCTACTGCTTTTAATGATAATTCTAATTATAATGCTTATGTTGGTTATATGTATGGTAGCCCTAATAGTACTAATTATATAGATGAACATAAGAATGATAATAATAGTAAGATTAAGACTTTACTTGAAAGTTGGTATGCTAGTAATTTAACTAATTATGGAAGTTATATAGAAGATTCAGTGTATTGTAATAATAGAAAATCAGTAGCATTTACAATAAATAGTGTTACATATTCTAAATCTGGTTATGGTAATTTAAATACAGGTTATCAATCTAAAATGAATATTAATATTAATTCTATTCCATCTTATGAATGTTATAATGAAAAGGATAAATTTACTGTTAAAAAATCTACTAATATTTATCCAATCGGATTATTAACTGCAGAAGAGGCTATGTTTGCTGGTTTAAATGAAAGTTCTAGTTTAACCAATAATTATTTATATTCTGCTAATACTTATTGGACAATGAGTCCTGCATATTATAATGGTACTAATGCATATAATTATGTAGTACAAAATGGTAAGCTTAATACTATTACTACTAATAGTAATGCTGATGTAAGACCTGTAATAACACTTAAAAGTGATGCAAAAGTATTAAGTGGAGATGGAAGTTTAACTAGTCCATATAAAATAACAGAGTAGGTGAAAAATGAATATATTAGATGCTTTAATAATTGTTTTATTTGTTCTTGGTATCATGGGTGGTATGAGAAGAGGACTTATAAAAGAAACTGTTTTACTTGTTGGTTTAATATTTATAATAATAGTTGCTTTTTATCTTAGAACACCTATTGCAACTATTATGTATAAAACTTTACCATTTTTTGAATTTAGTGGTAAATTTAAAGGTGTTGCAATATTAAATATTTTATTATATGAACTAATCGCATTTTTAATTATATTTTCTATTTTATATTTAATACTTAGAATATTATTAAAAATAACTGGTATTATAGAAAAAATATTAAAAGCAACAATTATTCTTGGAATATTTTCTAGAATAGGTGGAGCAATAGTAGGATTTATTGAGAGTTATGTTATTATATTTATTATTTTAGTAATAGCAAGTCAACCATTCTTAAAAATAACTGGTTTAGATGATTCTAAAGTTGGAAATTATATTCTTAATAATACTCCAATAATGAGTCCTGCTGTAAGTGATATAAGAGAAGTTAGTGAAGAAATATATAATTTAGCTACTAAATACAAAGGTGAAAAATTTAATGATGAAGCAATAGACTTATTTATTAAATATGATATAATAACTAAAGAAAATGTTGATTTATTAAAAGAGAAAGGAAAACTTAAATGATACATTTAGAAAATGATGATTTGGATAGTGTTATAAGTAGTGGTAATTATTTAGTGGATTTTTATGCTGAATGGTGTGGGCCATGCAAAATGCTTGCTCCTGTACTTGAAGATATCAGTGATAAAATAAATGTAGTAAAAGTTGATATTGATAAATTTCCAAAGTTAACTGAAAACTATAGAATTATGTCTGTCCCAACTTTAATATTCTTTAAAGATGGTAAAAAAGTTAAAGAAGTAGTTGGATTTCAAACAGAAGAAGAATTAATGGAAATCATTAATGAAATATAAGTACTAGAAATAGTACTTTTTTATTACTTGAATCTATTTTTTTATTATTATGTATGTTATGATATATATAATAGAGGTTGTGTATGATAGAACTTAAAAATGTATATAAAAATTATAAAACTAAAAGTAGTGAAGTAAAAGTTCTTAATAATATAAATATTAAGTTACCTAGTAAGGGCCTTATTTTTATACTTGGTAAAAGTGGTAGTGGTAAAACAACACTTCTTAATTTAATTGGCGGTCTTGATAGAGTAACTTCTGGTAGTGTTTTAATAAATAATAATGATATTACTAAATTTGATGATAATATGCTTGATAATTATAGAAATTCATTAGTAGGCTTTGTATTTCAAGACTTTAATTTACTTGATAATTTATCTGTTTATAAGAATATTGAATTACCTTTAAATTTACAAAAGAAAAAAGATAATAATGATCTTATAAAAAAAGTTCTAATAGGTGTTGGGTTACCTAATATGGAAGATAGGAATATTAATGAACTATCAGGTGGTGAAAAACAAAGAGTATCAATCGCAAGAGCTATGATTAAAAACCCGGATATTGTTCTTGCTGATGAACCAACTGGTAATTTAGATAGTACTAATAGTGAAAATATATTTAATATACTAAAACAAATTTCTTATGCTAAACTAGTAGTCGTAGTGACTCATGATAGAGATGCTGCTTATAAATATGGAAATGAAATAATTGAAATAAGTGATGGTACTGTTACTAATGTTGTACAAAATGGTGAACTTACTACTGAAACTAAATCATTAGTTATTAAAAAATCTAAATTATCTTTATCAAAATCTATTAGTTTTGCATTTACTAATTTAAAGAAAAAGAAAATAAGACTTTTTATATCAATATTACTTGTAACTGTATCGTTATTTCTATTTGGATATACAAGTTTCTTAACAAATTTTGATATTAATAAAATGCATGCTGATGCGATTAATAGAGGCAATGATAATTTAATTATTATTAATAAGAATAATAATGCTACTGATATTAATCCACTTAAAAATCTTACTGAAGATGATATAAATAATATAAGTAAACTTATTAATACTGATTTTACTAATGTATCAAGACTTAATGTTAATAATGAATATTTAACTGTTAGTTTTGTTAATTCATCTGATTTATATTATTATCAAAAAGGTTCTATTAATTCAAATATATTATCTTTTATTGAATATAGTAGTGAAAAAATAAATAATTTAAAACTTATAGGTAATGTTCCATCTAATAATGATGAAATAATTGTAAATAAGTTTTTTGCAGATTATATGATTGAAAATGGTATTACAATATATGATTATGATAAAGATAAAAAATTAACTAATATCGATTATTTTCCAAAAGATTATAATGAAATTATAAATGATAAAAAGAAAATAGTACTTTATACTAATGGAAATGGTAATTATACTTTTACAATAAGTGGAATATTAGATGAAGATATATCTAAATTTGATAAATTAAAAACTATTAATGAAAACGAAGCTAAAACTGATTATAAAAAAATATATGATGAATTTAATAGTAAGATTAATTCATTATTTGATGTAATTGTTAATAAAGATTTAATTAAAGATTATAATATTTCAAAAAATACTGTGGTTGATTTAATGCTTTATACAACTGTATATAATTATGATAATAAAAAATATTATCCTATGATGGGTTATATGAGTGGAATATCAAAAGAAATAGCTATTTGTGATGGCAAAGAGTTTAAGAAAGTAAATGAACTAAAAAACAATGAAATAATACTTAATATAGATAGTATAGGTGTATTAAATTCTAATGATGGTTTATGGGCAAGTGAATATCAAAAATATTATGATAAATTAAAGAATGAAAGAGATGCTAAAGTAAAAGCAGAAGAAGATAAAGCATTAGATGATCCAGAATATATAATTAAGGAAATATCTGAACTTGATATAGAAAAAATACAGAAAGAATTTCATAAATATTATATTGATACTTATGGAATAGTTGGAAAAGATATTACTGTTGATATTGTTAATAATAGTTCTAGTGATAGTTCTAGTAATACTTATACAGTAATTGGATATGTTTATGGAAATCAAGATTTAAATATATTTATAACTTTGTAAATAGTGAAAATGTTTCTAAATATTTAAGAGGTAATCATGAAGTAAATAAAATATATTTTAATTTGAATGATAAAGAAAAATTAGAAAATATATTTGATAACTTTGATTATAAAAAATATTCTATAAATACTATTTATACTAGTACAATAGATACTATATCTAAAACAATAACTAAAACGGAAAAATTATTTAAATATTTAAGTATTGGCTTTTTAACACTTGGTATTATTATTCTTACTAATTATATAATTGTGACAATAAATAGTAATAAAAAACAAATTGGTATTTTAAGAAGTCTTGGTACTAAACAATCTGATTTATTTAAAATATATTATTTAGAAAGTATAATTATAGTGGTTATTTCTTATATAATTTCTACTGTACTCTTGTATTTTGGAGTTATTGTTTCTAATAATATTATTTCAAAAGATTTATTCTTTAATGTAAAACCAATTTTATTTAATATAAATTCATTATTATATATGTTTATTCTTATCATTTTAATATCATTTGTATCTAGTGTGCTTCCAATAATTAGTCTTTCTAAAAAGAAGCCAATTGATGTTATATATGATAAATAGTTATATAGTTTAAGCACTAGAAATAGTGCTTTTATTGTGATATAATCTTGTGGAAAGAAGAGGTGAATCACTAGGCTGTTTTCCTAGGTTGATTATGGATTATAAGAATATAGAAACTTATGATTATGATTTGGATGAATCTTTAATAGCACAAACTCCTATTAAAGAAAGAGATCATTCTAAATTATTAGTCGTAAATAGAAAAGATGGAAATTATAAAGATGAAGTGTTTTATAATATTATAAATTATCTTCATAAGGGAGATGTGTTGGTACTTAATAATACTAAAGTTTTGCCTAGTAGAATAATTGGTTATAAAGTAGATACTAATGCTAAAATTGAAGTATTATTGCTTACTGATTTAGGCAATAATATATGGGAATGTCTTGTTAGACCACAAAAAAGAGTACATATTGGTACTATTATTCAATTTGATGATGATTTTACTTGTGAAGTTGTTGAGCTTAAAGATAATGGTATTACTCATGTTAAATTAATGTTTAATGGTATTTTAGTTGAGCATTTGGATAAAGTTGGTGCGATGCCACTTCCTCCTTATATACATGAAAAACTTAAAGATAATAGTCGCTATAATACTGTTTATGCTAAAAGAGAAGGCAGTGCTGCTGCTCCTACTGCTGGACTTCATTTTACTAAAGAGTTACTTAATGAAATTAAAGAAAAAGGTATTGAAATATTATATGTTACTCTTAATGTAGGACTTGGAACTTTTAGACCTGTTAGTGAAGATGATATTACTCATCATGATATGCATAGTGAAACTTATGAAATTAGTGAAGCCGTAAGTGAAAGATTAAATCTTGCTAAGAAAGAAAATAGAAGAATTATTTGTGTTGGTACTACTTCTATGAGAACTTTAGAAGCTAATATATCAAAATATGGAAGTTTTAAGGCAGTAAAAGAACCAACTAGTATATTTATATATCCTCCATATAATTTTAAGTCATGTGATGCTTTAATTACTAATTTTCATTTACCTAAAAGTACACTTGTTATGCTTGTTTCTGCTTTTAGTAGTGTTGATATTATTATGAATGTATATAAACATGCAATGAATGAAAAATATAAATTCTTTAGTTTTGGAGATGCAATGTTTTTAACAAATGAGGAGGTTAAATAATGGATTTGAAATTTAAATTAATAAAAGAGACATCTTATGGTGCTAGACTTGGTGAATTTGAAACAAGATGGGGTCATCATAAAACACCTATGTTTATGCCTGTTGGTACACAAGCTACTGTTAAAACTTTAAGTCCAGAAGAATTAAAAGCTGCTGGTGCTGATATTATTTTATCTAATACATATCATTTATGGTTAAGACCAGGAGAAGATGTTGTTGATAATGCTGGTGGTCTTCATAATTTTATGAATTATAAAACTGGACCTATTTTAACTGATTGTGGTGGCTTTCAAGTATTTAGTTTAGCTAAACCAAAAGATATAAGCGAAGAAGGTGTTAAATTTAAGAGTCATATTGATGGTAGAAATTTATTTTTAACTCCTGAAAAAAGTATTGAAATTCAAAACAAGCTTCATTCTGATATTATGATGAGCTTTGATGAATGTCCACCTTATCCAGTTACTCATGAATATATGAAAAATAGTGTTGAGAGAACTCTTAGATGGATGAAAAGAAGTAAGGCTGCTCATAAGAATCCTGAAAATCAAGCTTTATTCGGTATTGTTCAAGGAGGAGAGTTTGAGGATTTAAGAAAATTTTCTGCGATTGAAACTGCTAAAATTGGTTTTGATGGATATAGTGTTGGTGGTGTTTCAGTTGGTGAAGACCCAGTAACTAAATTAAAAATGATAGAATATACAACACCTTATTTACCAAAAGATAAAATTAGATATCTAATGGGAGTTGGAGAACCAGTAGATTTAATTGATGGTGTTATAAGGGGTATAGATATATTTGATTGTGTACTTCCAACTAGACTTGCAAGACACGGAAATGCACTTACAAAAGATGGAAGAACTAATCTTCGTAATGCTAGATTTATTAAAGATCTTGATCCTATTGAAAAGGATTGTGATTGTTATACTTGTAAAAACTTTACTAGATCCTATATAAGACATTTATTAGTTGCTGATGAATCATTTGGTCAAAGATTAATATCTATTCATAATATAAGATTTTTAACTCATTTAATGGAAGAAATAAGAACTCATATTGAAAAAGATGATTTATTAGAATTTAGAGAAGAGTTTGTTGAAAGATATAATAAAAAGAAATAGTGATTATTTCTTTTTTATTTTTTTGAAACTCCAACTATACCACCTGTTATTGATGATAATATTAATGTTAAATAATATATAAGTGTATTTAAACTATATTTTCATTATTAATCCAATTATAAAGCCATTTAAATATCCTTTTGATTTTCTTATTGTTGATAATTTTAATCCAAACATATAAAACATTAGAAGTGTTAATACATAATTAATAATATTTATTATATTAAGATCTAATATTTCTAAATAATAAAATAATGATGTTATAAGTAGTAATACTATAAAAAATATTATAAATTTATATATGCTCTTTAGATATGTTAAAATTATATTCATTATTATTCACCTAATTAATTATATTTATGTTTAAAAATATTATGATTAAACATAATAATAATGGGTGAAATTATGGATTTAATAATGGTTATTATAAGAACTGTATTATTTTATTTTATTGTACTTATTGTTTTTAGACTTATGGGTAAAAGAGAAATAGGAGAATTATCTGTCCAAGATTTGGTTGTTAGTATTTTAATAGCTGAACTTGTTGCGATTAGTATTGAAAATTATAAGGATTCTGTTTTACTTACTGTTGTACCTATAATAATATTATTATTTTTTGAAATTGCTTCTGGATATTTATCTTTAAGATTTAATAAGTTTAGAAATATAGTTGATGGTAAACCTTCTTTAATAATAAATAGGGGAATAATTAACTATAAAGAAATGATTAAACAAAGATATTCTCTTGATGATTTATTACTTGAACTTAGAAATAATAATATTAAAAAT
>CAKOKV010000031.1 GCA_934095805.1 uncultured Bacilli bacterium
AATCAATAAATAATTGCTATAAATGTAGGAAATATGCTATAATTTTGAATATGGAGATGATATTATGGCAAAAAATAAAATGAAATTAAAAATTAAACCACAAAAAAGAATAAGAAATAAAAGTGTTGAATTAAGTGATTCTGATAAATTTAAGTCAGTTTTATATACTTTAATTGGTGTTCTTGCATTTATAGGTATTGTTTATGGCCTTGTTTTATTAATGGAAAAAGGTGGACTTTTTGAAGAGGGTTATACTAAGCCTACAAGTAAAGCTACTGAAATAAGTAGTGAATATATTTCTATTGGAACAGTATTTACAAGAGATATGAATGAATATTATGTATTATTTGATGATTTTAGTGGACTTAAAAATGATAGTTATGTAAGTTATCTTGCTTCTAAAAGTAATTTAAAAGTTTATAAAGTTGATATGAGTAAACCTGAAAACAAGAGTTTTGCTTCTGAAACTAGTAATCCAAAAGCTAAAAGATCAAATGAACTTAAAATAAATGGAATTACACTTGTAAGAGTTAAAAATGGTAAGATAGTTAACTATATAGAAACTAGTAGTAAGATTGAAGAGTATTTAAGTAAATGATAGAAGAATTAGAAAATAAATTTGAAACTATTAAGGATGCTGAACTATTAGAATATAATACATATAAATTAGATACTAAATGTAAATTACTTATATTTCCTAAAAACATTATTGAACTTAAAAGTATTATTGATATAGTTAATGGTAAATCTAAATGGTTTATTATTGGTAATGGTTCTAATATAATATTACCTGATTATTATGATGGTATTATTATAAAACTTAAATATTTTAGTGAATATAGTATATCTGATAATATTTTAACGGTTGATGCTGGTGTTATGATAAATAAATTATCTATGGATATTTCAAGTAAAGGTTATAAAGGTCTTGAATGGGCTAGTGGTATACCAGGGACAATAGGTGGATGTATTTATAATAATGCAGGTTGTTATGGTAGTGAAATATGTGATAATTTAATTAGTGTTACTGTACTTGATAAAGATAAAATATATGATATTGACAGAAAGGATCTTGAATTTTCTTATAGAGATTCTATATTTAAAAGTAAGTTAAAAAATTTAATTATTCTATCTGCTAAATTTAGTATTGAAAAGTCTTCTAAGGAAGAGTTGTTAGATCTTATTAAAACTAGAACACTTAAAAGAGTAGAAACTCAACCACTTGAATATCCATCTTGTGGTAGTGTATTTAGAAATCCAGAAGGAGTAAGTGCTGGTAAACTAATAGATGAATCTAATCTTAAAGGTTATAAGATAAATGATGCGATGATTAGTTTTAAACATGCTAACTTTATAATTAATACTGGTAAAGCAAAGAGTGAAGATATTGTTGAACTTATAAAAATAATAAAAACTACAATAAAAAAGAACTATAATATTGATTTAGTTCTTGAACAAGAAATAATAAAATAAATAAAAAAAGTGATTTCTCACTTAAATTATTTATTTTTTTTAATTGATTTAATTTCTTTTGTTGACATTCTAACTTTTTTACCATCAACAACAACAGTTTGTAAGTTAACTTTTTGAGTTTTCTTAGTTGCCTTTAATGAAAAAGGTCTATTTTGTGAACTCATATTTTTTCTATTTGATACATTTTTTGCCATTTTTAACTTGCCTCCTCTTTTTAAGCCAAATATAATTTAACATAAAATTGTGGTTAAGTAAAGTAAAAATTGACTTTTTGTTACTTTTTTAGTATTATAAGCATAAAAATTAAGGGGATAGTTATGAAAAAAGAAACTAAACGATATACTTTGGTTGAATACTGTGGATGTAGAACTAAACATTTAGCAAATAAGGCTGAATACGATAAGATGATAAAGGATATTATTTTGAGTAATAGGAGAAAAACTTCTAAATATTTATGTGGTAATGTTAGTACTTTTAGAAATAGGGATAAAAGTATAGATGCAACTATACATATTTATCATAAACTTATGGGTCCTTCTACTATAAGTGAAGTTGATGACTTTACTACTACTATGACAGAAGAAGAATTAATTAGTAGATTTGAGAGTGAATTATGTACAAAAGAAGAATTTTTTCCAGATATTAATGTTTGTTATTTTGAAACTAAGAATAGAAATGATAAAAGTTCTGATAAAAGGGATATTGGTATTAAATATATTCCTGTTATATATAAGGCTGATAGAACATTTTTAGATAGAGATACTATTAAAGATTATTTAAAATTTCAAGCTGAAACTGATAATTTTGATTTCTTTAAAGGTTTATGTAATGAGTTTTGTTTTTATAATTTTATTGGTGAAGAGATTGAAGAATTATATAGAACAATTGATAGAGCAAAGTATCAAGGATATGATAGTTCAACTGTATATTTTGCGGCTGTTAGATTATTTAATAGATTTATAAAAGAATTTAATAGAGAAGGTAAAGTTGTTTTAGATAATAATGGTAAACCACAAATTAGCAAGAGAAGACTTAGGGATATTGGTATGTTTATAAAAAATTATGGTAATCAAAGAAAATCACCTGTTAGTTATAATGGATATAAAAAATTTGATAAAGAATATAAAAAAGTTAAAGGTAAGTAATTAATTCGACAAAATTTACTTATCTTTTTTTGTATACTTTTGTTGGGTGAAAAAAATGATTTATATTGATGAAGTTATTGTACTTAATTTTATTATTGATTATTTACTTCTTTTATTTACATCATATATATTAAAATTAAATACTTTAAAATATAAATTATTACTTTCTTCTTTATTTGGAGAAATATCTATATTATATTTATTTTTCAATATGAATAATTTATTTCTTATAATATTTAAATTATCTATATGTAGTGTTATGATTTTTATTTCATTTGGTAAATGTGGTTTTAAGGAGTTTATTAAAAGATGTATTTATTTCTATATATTGTCTTTCTTTTTAGGAGGTGTTCTTTATTATTTTAAGATTGAAAATTTAGTTAAATATGAAATATATTTATTGTCTATACCAATAATTTTGAATATTTATAAGTATTTTGCATATCATTTAAAGACTATAATTAATACTCATAGAAAAGTAACTATATATTTAAATAATGGAAAGATATTATTTTTAAATGGATTTATTGATACTGGTAATTCATTAATAGATCCATATTCTAAGAAGAAAGTTATTATTATAAATAAATATGTTTATGATAATTATTATTTAGTTCCATATAAGACAGTGGATAGTGAATGTTTACTTAAGTGTTTTAAACCAAATAAGGTTTATATAGAAGGTATTGGAGAGAGAAAGGATGTTGTAGTTGGTGTTGTTCATAAGAAATTTAATGGTTATGATTGTTTAATAAATTATAGGTTAATGGAGGAATAACTATGATAGAGAAAATATTAGATAAGTTTTTTAGAAATGATGATGTGTTTTTTGTGGGAAGTACTGATATATTACCACCACCATTAAAAAAAGATGTTGAAGAGGATCTGGTTAGAAAATGTAATATGGGAGACTTGGAAGCTAGAAATAAACTTATTGAGCATAATTTAAGATTAGTTGTTTTTCTTGCTAAAAAGTATGATACAACTATGTATGATTTAGAAGATTTAGTTAGTATAGGTACTATTGGTCTTATTAAAGGAATTAAGACATATAAACTTGATAAGAATATAAAACTTGCTACTTATGCATCAAGGTGTATTGATAATGAAATACTTATGTTTTTAAGAAAAAATAAGAAAAGAACTAAAGAAGTAAGTTTTGAAGATTCTATAAATTTTGATAGTGAAGGTAATGAACTTAAAATAGAAGATGTTTTTGGAACAGATGAAGATATTGTGCACAAGTCAATAGAGTGTCAAGAAGATAAATTGATACTAGAAAGGGAAATAAATAATCTTGATGAAAGGGATAGAGAGATAATTGAACTTAGATATGGTTTATGTGGAAATAAGGAATTAACACAAAAAGAACTTGCTGATAAATTATCTATTTCACAGTCTTATATATCTAGAATTGAAAAGAAAGTAATTAAAAAATTAAAAAATCTTATGAAAATATGAAAAAATAGTTTCATATTTTTTAATTTATCTTGTTTTTTACTAATTAATTGTGATAAAATACTTTTAGTATAGACATAAATGGAATTGGAGGAAGAAGATATGTCAAATAATTATGATGATTATGGCTATGAAGATAGTTATAATGACGATAATGGTAGTACTACAAGAAAAAGAGTTCTTATTATTATTTTAGTTATTATTGCTATACTATTAGTTATATTTCTATTAAAGAGTTGTGGAAATAAAAAGAAACCAGTAGAAACACCAACAACTACACAAGCTGTGTTCTCTTATGAAAATGCACTTTTGGATGCTGGAAAGAAATATTATGAAAATAATACTGATGAACTTCCAAAATCAATTGGAGATTGTAAGACGGTAAGTTTAAAAACATTAGGTGATAGAGGGCTTGTTAATCCTGATGAATTCGTAAGATGTAATGATGAAACTACTCTTGTAAGAGTATGTATGCTTGAAAATAACAAATTACATTATGTACCATGGTTAGTATGTACTGATAAAACATCAGATACAGAATATAATGAACCTAAAGAAGGTACTATTAATGATGTAGTTGCTGATAAGTCATACATTGAGTTCAAATACTTACCAATGGCACTTAAAAAAGGAAATCAAAAATTAGGTAAAGTAGAAGAGTTATGGCAAGATGAAATTAAATATAAGTCATATAAAACTGTAAGTACTACTAAGTATTATAGATATAAGGATTTACAATATACTTGGAATTTAGTTGATAAGATTTATTACACTAGCAAAGGAGAAGTTACTAATAGTGCTGATGTAAAAGAGTATTATCCAGTATCTCCAAATAATAATTATAATTTACATAGTGATAAAGCTACTGCTTATAAATGGTATACAGTAACTAATGGAACTAAAGAATATTATATGGCAAATGGTGCTAAAGCTTATAGTGCTGTTGCTCCTAATGGATTCCCAAATAAAGATGTTGATTCAGCGATTTCAACTTATGAAAGATATTATTTACCAACACATTATTATATGTGTTATAACAACACTGGATATGTTAAATATTCAACTTCTAAATGTGGTACTGGTAATTCAGTTGATTTCCCAATATATAAGAATGAAGAGTTTGATTCTTGTGTATCTACTGATTCACCATCAAGTACTGATATTAAAAACGGTAAGAGTAAAGTAGTTAATGGTAGATGTGTTATAAGTAGAACAAAAACTGCTTGTACTTCAAGTGAAAAGAATTGTGTTAAACTAACAATTTATCAATGGTATAAAGTTAATGGTGGAACTAGAACATATTATCCATCAATGAAGAGCGATGCTAAACTTGAGAAAGTATATTATACTGAAGCTCCTGTTAAGGATGCTATAAAAGATGAAAGCACTGGTACTACTGCTTATAAGTGGTATAAAGAAGGAACTAAGAGAGTAAGTGGATATAGTTCAACTGCTCCTAAAGGTTATCCAGATGCAACTAAGACTAGTGATTCAAGATGGACAGAATTTACTGATTGGAGTTCTAAGAAACCAGCTTCTGCTAGTTATAGAAAAATAGAAAGTAAGACTAAAGTTAAATTACAAGAAATTCAAGGTACTAATGAAGATAGTTTTGAAGAGATTGGTACTGAATATGTAACTGCTGAAGAAATGTTCAAGATTTATACTGATAAAGGTTATAAAGTTTCAAGTCTTGATGATATTTCAGCAAATGGTGAATTAAAATATAAAGTTAAAATGTTTATTAGAAATAAAAAGGAGGCTAATTAGTCTATGAATGAATTAAATACATTAGAAACTAGATTAAATAATTTATTAGAACAAGATGAAGCAATAAATGTTGCAGCTAGTGAAAAAGGTTTAGAAGAATTAAGAAAAAATATTGAAGCATATGATTCTATTAAGGATGCAGCTTGGAATTATGATGAAGCTCATCCTGAAAAATCTAGTGCTGAAAAAGCTATAATTGATAGAATTACTGATAGTGCTTATGAAAAGGTAAATGAGTTAAATAGAGTTTTAGTAGCTAAAGAAGCTCAATATCTTGAAGATGGTAGAGAAGTAATTTCTATTAGAAGACAAATCAGAGAATTAGATAGAAGAATTGATAAGAATCAATCAATCGTTTCTGTTGAAAGAGGTCCAGGACTTGAAAATTCTGAAAGCTTTATGAAGTTAATTAATGATTCTGAAAATGAATTAAAAGAAGATACTGCTAAGAGAGAAGAATTAAAAGCAAGAATGGCTGAATTAACTAGAAATATGAGAAATCTTAAATATGGTGGAGATGCTTATATTAGAAGTGTAGCTGAGGATGAAAAGAGAAGAGCAGAAATGGCACCTACTGCACCTAGTGCTCCAACAGATTTACCTCCAGAGTTAGATACACCAGCAGAACCTGAAGAAGAAGATGATTTAGGTGTACCACCAATTGCTGGAGTTCTTCCTCCAGATTTAGAACCAAATGGAACACCAGCTCCTACTGATGATACTGCTTTACCTCCAGATTTAGATGAAGATCCAGTACCTGTACCAGTTCCAGTTGGAACAGGAGATGATACTGGAACTGGAACAAGCGACACTGGTGAAGGTGATTCAAACGGTGGCGAAGAAGAACAAGATGAGGAAGAAGAAGAGGATGAAGTTGTAGCTATTGCTAATCCAAAACCATCTTTATGGAAAAAAGTTGGTGCAGTATTCAAGAAAGCTGTGTTATATTTAGCAGCTGTTATAACTGCTGTTAGTACACTTGGTACTGCTTATCATACAGGACACACTGATAGTGATATTCATGATATTGGAAATACTCTTAGTGGAATGAGTGATACATTAACTGAGATGAGTGAAGAAGATGATTTAGATATTGATGAAGATGAACCAAATCAAAGAGATAATCTAGATGACACTTTAGGTGGCGGAGGAGTAAAACCTACAGCTCCAACACCTACTGGTGGTAATGGTAATTCAACTAAACCATCTGGTGATAATACACAAAACCCATCAACACCAGGTACAACAACTCCATCAACACCTGAAACACCTTCAACTCCAACAACTCCTAGTGAACCAACAAATCCTTCAATTCCATCAACACCAGATACACCATCTGCTGCTGATGTAATTGGTAGAGTTGGAGAAAAAGAAGTTATTGAAAAAGTATCTACAGGAGAAAATATCAATAATGAAGGTGAAGTATTTGATAGAAATGGAAATATACTAGGAGATTCTGATTTAAACAAAGATAAAGATGGTTCTAGTATTGTAACTGGTGGAGATTTTACTCCAGATCATCCAGCTACTGCTCCTGATAATGATACTGAACCTACTTATGAAGGATGGAATGATCCAAGTAAGTCTGATCAAGAAAACGAAAATATAGATGATGCATTTGATAATGCATTTGGTGTAGGAACTGATAATTTCGATAATTTCTGGAGTAGTTTCTCAAATGATGTTATTGGTAATGCTCAAACTAATCAAGAAACTAATGGTCAAACATTGAATCGTAGTATGTAATTGATAAGGAGGAAAAAAGAATGAATAATTTAACTAATCAAATTTTAGCACTAAAAAGTGGAAAACAATATTTTGTTTTAAGACAAGCATCTTATAAAGGTACAACATACTTCTTAGCTGCTTTAACTACTCCTGATGGAGAAGACTTTACTAATGAATTTGCATTTTTAGAAAAAGTAGAAAAAGAAGGAAAGTTCTTTGTAAAAGAGGTTACTGATAAAGCTGTTCTTGAGGTACTTGCTAAAAATATTAAATTAGATTAAGTTTTTGAATAAAAAATGATAATTCCTTTCAATATAAGTTGAAAGGAATTTTTTATGGCAAAAAATAAAGTTGAGATTACTGGTATTAATACTAGTACACTTAGAAGTCTTACTCATGATGAAATGGTATTATTATTTAAAAGTTATAAGAAAGGGGATAATGAAAGTAAACAGTTACTTATAGAAGGTAATTTAAAACTTGTTTTAAGTATTCTAAAAAGATATCAGAATAAATGCGATAACTTGGATGATTTATTTCAAATAGGTGTTGTAGGTCTTATAAAAGCAGTTGATAATTTTGATTTAGCTTTTAATGTAAGATTTAGCACTTATGCAGTTTTTATGATTGAAGGAGAAATTAAAAGATATATAAGAGATAATAATCAAGTTAGAATATCTAGAAGTATTAAAGATTTAGCTTATCAAATTATTAATTATAAGGAAGAATGTATGTATAATAATTCTGTTTATCCATCTAATGAAGAAATATGCAAACATTTTAATATTAATGATTATGAACTTTATGTAGCACTTAGTTCTCTTAGTGAAACTATGAGTATATTTGTACCAATCTATAAT
>CAKOKV010000032.1 GCA_934095805.1 uncultured Bacilli bacterium
CTCCTATAATAATTATATTATATCACTAATAAATGTTATTTCAATTAATTAAATAATCAATATACAATAAATATTACAATTAAAAACTCAGTATACATTTCTTACTAAGTCTTAATTTTATAAACTAACTTTTTTGTCTAGAACAACTAACACTTCCATTTGTATTAAAATATATTTTCCAATCATCACTATAAGTATTACTTAAATATTTTTTTAACTCACTTTTATAAGAATCATCACTTGGTACTAAATTAGAATAATATATTGTGAAACTTGATATTTCATAAAAATCAATATTATTTTTAAGTTCATCAAATAATGGTATTCTTCCATAATCACTTGGGATATCTAATAGAACAGTAACATTAACTATATCACTTACAGATGAATCAAAGTTATTTCTAATATCATATAATAATCTTTCACTCATTTTTTTATATGGTTTTATACTCTCAAACATATCATATCTCTCATATCCATGCAAATCATGAAAATAACAATCACCTAAAAAATCATCATAATCTATTTTATATTCATTTAAATTTAAACCTGAAATTGTCAAATAAGAATTCTCTGTAATGTCATTTTTATATTCCACAGAATAACCAACAGGATTAGAATAATCAAAAAAATTCATATAAGCCATATCAAATTCATATCTTACAGAAGTGACCTTAAAATTATGTTCACCATATTTATTTGTTAAATAATTTTCAACAAAACTAGTTACATCCTTTCTTTCACTAAACTTTACAAAGGGTGGTGTAAATATTTTGCAAAATATTAAAATAACTATTAACATAATCAACAAAATAATTTTTAATTTTTTATTTTTCTTCATAACATACAACCTCTATATGATAAATTATATCAAGAATTAATGCTATTTAAAATTGTTAATAAAATACTATACAAAAAAACTATAACCAAGTATCTTGTTTAAGAATTTCTTTATGTGGAAACTTTTTATCAAACATTTCTAATTCTTCATTATTTACATTAAAACAATCTGGATCACTATAAACAGCATCACCATTTTTAAATTTATTTTTATCAAATATCTTTATCATAAAAAATGGTGACTCTTCACTTTTATCTAAACCTTCATAATAAATATTATACTGAGATGCACTTTCAAAACCATACTTCTTATAATAATTTGGATCACCAGTTATAACTATTTCATTAAATCCAAGATTATATGCTTTCTCCATTGTATAATTAATTATTTTTTCTCCATATCCCATATGTTGATAAAGGGGAAGAATACTAACCGGGCCAAATGTTAATATATTCTTTTCTAAACCATTATTATATTTTAATTTACCCAGTGAATAAACTATATGTCCTATAATTTTATTATCAACAATCAAAACATAATCAAGTTCTTTTATAAATGATTTATCATTTCTTAAATTATGTACAACAAAATGTTCAAAACATCCTGGTCTATATACATTATAAAAAGCTTCCCTTATTAAATTTTCCACTTCAAAAT
The DNA here is from genome assembly GCA_934095805.1 of uncultured Bacilli bacterium. The sequence continues at coordinate 1,499 of CAKOKV010000032.1, forward strand.
AATCTTTTTTAGTTTCTAATCTTATTTCCATGTTACCTCCTACTTAATATCAATTAGATAATAAATACGAGTTCCATTTCACCTGTAAAAATTTTAATCAAACAATTACCTCCATCATTTTTACAAATAAATTTTAACATATAATTAAAATATATCAAAGAAAAAACTCTATAAAATATATAGAGTTTAAACTTGTAGATTTTACTATCTCTTAGAGAATTGTGGTGCTCTACGAGCTTTCTTAAGACCATATTTCTTTCTTTCTTTAATTCTAGCATCTCTTGTAATCATTCCGTTAGATTTTAAAGTTGGTCTAGTTTCAGCATTAGCAAGCATTAAAGCTCTTGCAATACCTAATCTGATAGCTCCAGTTTGACCAGAGAAACCTCCACCTTTAACAACAACTTCAACATCATACTTTTCAACAGCATCTGCAAGTTGTAATGGTTGGATTAAATCCATAACAAGAGTTTCATAAGGCATATAATCTTTAACATCTTTACCATTAACAGTAATATTACCTTTACCTGGCATTAATGTAACCTTAGCAACACTTCTTTTTCTTCTGCCTAATGCAGTAAATTTAGTTTTTTCTGCCATATTACTTTACCTCTAATCTTTCTGGTTTTTGAGCTTCATGTTTATGTTCATTACCTGCATATACAAATAATTGTCTATACATATCTCTTCCAAGTCTATTTTTAGGAAGCATATTTTTAACAGCTCTTTCTACCATTTCTACTGGATATTTTTCTTTCATAGTTCTAGCAGTTCTTTCTCTTAAACCACCTGGATATCCACTATGATTATAGTACATTTTTTTGTCTAACTTGTTACCAGTTAAAACAACTTTTTCTGCATTGATAATAATAACATTATCTCCGCAAGCAACATAAGGTGTAAATGTAGGTTTGTTTTTACCTCTTAATACAGAAGCAGCTAAAGCAGCAACTTTACCTAAAACTTGTCCTTCTGCATCAATTACATACCACTTATGTTCAACATCTTCTTTTCTTAACATAAATGTTTTCATATTTTAAATTTTTCCCTTCTTTAATTTGAGTGCCATCACATTTGCAACTATGACATTTCTTTCCCACAGAAACTGCACCCTCTTTAAATGTACCGTGCCTATTATATACTAAAAATACTTAATTTGTCAATATTTTTTTACCTTGACAATAATATGAATATTATTATAAAATAAATATGTATAATTAAGGAGAAATTAAAATGAAGAATAAAGGGTTATTAGTCGTATTTATAATACTATTTATATTGTCTGCTTCAGCTGCAGGAATTGGTTATTATGAACATACCAAAAAAGAACCAGAAGCACCAAATAACAATGATTCAAAAGAAGGAACAATCACATATAAATATTATTTAGAAGATTTAGAGGTTGAAGAAATGCCTACTAATGAAAAATTATTAGATGACTTAGGAAACGAAACAGATAAATATAAGTATAAATTTTCTAAATTTCAATGTACAGATAGCACAATAGCTGGTCAATTCGATGAAGAAACATGGAAATTTATACCAAATGAAGAAAAAGAAGCAACTTGTAACTTATTCTTCGTTAACAGTACATATGAAGTTACACTGACTGTAACAAATGGAAAAGCAGATGATAACAATCCTAAATATATAGAAAGAGAAAAAGATGGAGAATTCATAATTATCCCATCAGAAGGATATCAATTTGAAAGCACACAATGTTCAGATGATAAAACCGCAACATGGAATGAACAAAATAATACATTAACAATTAATGCTATAATGAAAAGTGTAGCATGTAAAGTTATATTCTCAATTAAAGAATTAAAGATGGATGTAACTGTAGTGAATGGAAAAGGAACAACAACTGAAACAGCTAAATATGGAGAATCTGTTGAAGCAATAGTTGAACCAAATGAAGGATATCAAACTCCAACTATAAATTGTACTAATAATCAAAATGCAGAATTCAAAGATAATAAATTAATAATTTCAAAAATAACAAATAATACAAAATGTACTTTAACTTTTGAAGCTAAACCAGCAAAAAAATATAACATTAAAATCGATTCTTTACCTGATACAATAACAATTGTAAAAGGAAGTAAAGAAAACAGTGTTGAAGAAGGAAAAACTGGTTCATTTACTTTAAAAGGGCAAGATGGAATTAAACCAAAACTAGAATGTACTGTTCAACCATCTAATGAAGATAATGCAAATGGTGAATATACATACACATTCTTAAATGTAACAAAAGATATAACTTGTAAAGTTACAGCAACTGAGTAGCTATAAGCTACTTTTTTCTTGCAAAAATATTTATAAAATGTTAAATTATCACTGAGGAAAAAAATATGTGGAAAATAGGAAATGTAGAAATTAAAAATAGAATAGTATTCGCCCCAATGGCTGGTATATCTAATGAATCATTTAGAAAAATAATTAAATCTATGAATCCAGGACTTATTTATAGTGAAATGATAAGTAACATGGGAATTATATATAATAGTAAAAATACAATAGATATGTTAAAAATAAATAATGAAGAAAGGCCTATTAGCATACAAATATTCGGAAGTGATGAAGAAACATTTATCAAAGCAGCTAAATATATAGAAGAAAATATACATCCAGATATAATAGATATTAATATGGGATGTCCTGTACCAAAAGTAGCTTTAAAATCACAAGCAGGATCAAATCTTTTAAAAAATACAGATAAAATATATAAAATTGTATCTTCTGTAGTAAATACAGTTAATATTCCAGTAACAGTTAAAATTAGAGCTGGTTGGGATAAAAACTCAATTAATTGTGTAGAAGTTGCTAAAACAATTGAAAAAGCAGGAGCAAGTGCAATAGCTATACATCCAAGAACAAGAGAACAAGGATACACAGGAAATGCTGACTGGACCTTAATTAAAAAAGTTAAAGATGCAGTTAATATTCCTGTTATTGGAAACGGTGATATTAAAACAATTGAAGATGCAAAAAGAATGTTAGAAGAAACCGGCTGCGATGCAGTTATGATTGGAAGAGCTACAATTGGAAATCCTTGGTTCATAAAAGAATGTGTAGAATATGTTGAAAATGATAACATTATAGATAAACCCACATATAAAGAAAGAATAGATATGTTAGTTAAGCATTATGAAATATTAAAAGAAGACACAAGTCCTAGAAAAGCATTACTTGATATTAAAACACATGCACTAGCATATCTAAAATATATTCCGAACTCAAAAGAATTAAAACAAGAAATAGCTTGTTCAAAAACAGAAGATGAATTTAATAATTGTATAAAAAAACTATATAATCACATAAAATGTATAAATTGTGAAAATAATAAAAATACTGACAATTCCTTGTAAAGCCAGTATTTTTTGTTATATAATTAAAACAAGGAGGATTATATGAAGAAAAGTGGATTATTTAAAATAATCATGTTTATTCTATTTGGAATTGTTATTTTAACTTGGTTCGTATCAGCTGGATATTATAATTCAGGCAAATTAGTTGATTTAGGAATGAATCAATTAGGATTCTTTGATTTCTGGCAACTATTATTTGCTTCATTTGGTGGTTCAGATTTTGGATATTTCGTTCAAATTCTACTATTCTTAATATCAGTTGGAGCTTTATATGGTGTACTTGGCAAAACAGGTAAATATAGAGCAGCAATCGAAAAAATAGCAAACAAATTCAAAGGCAATGAACTACATTTCATAGTTATTGTAGCATTCATAATAACAGTACTAACATCAGTATTCAGTTATGAATTATGGTTATTCATTTTCATACCAGCATTAATAAGTATTATCTTATTACTTGGTTATGATAAAGTAACTGCATGTGTTGCTACATTTGGTGCTATGTTAATTGGTAACATTGGTAGTACTATTGGTTACAATATAGTAGGTGCTATTCAAGAAAGCTTAGGAATTACTAAACTTTCAAATGGAATCTATTATAGACTTGGAATATTAGCATTTTCATTATTCGCTTTAATCTTCTATCTTTATAAAGCTAAAAGAACATCTGTTAAAAAAGATGATGTAAAAGCAATTGAAGCAGAAGATTTATTTGCTGGTGAAAGTAAAGCTAACAAATATTCAGTTGTACCAATAATCGTAATATTCTCAATATTATTTGTATTATTAATATTAGGATGTACTGCTTGGAAAGCAACATTCAATGTAAAAATATTTACTAAAATGAATGATGCTATTACTAGTTTTGCAATTGGAAAAGATAAATTTACTATATTTGGTAAATTACTTGGAAATGTTAGTGCATTTGGTTCATGGCATTATGCTGAAATGGCTGTTATGTGTACATTATCAGCATTATTACTTGGTAGATTCTATAGAATGAGTCACAAAGAAACAATAGATAACATGATTGATGGAACTAAAAAAATATTAAATTCCGCTGTACTAGTTGTATTAGCTTATACTGTTGTATATTTTGCTTGTAATACAATGACTTATCCAACAATAGCTGATTTCATACTAAAAGCAACAAGTAAATTTAATATATTCTTTAGTACAATCTGTATGATACTTGGTTCAGTATTACATGTAGATATGTTATATGTAGTTAACTATGTTATACCACAAATAGCAGGTCAAAATGTATCAACACTTGTAATGTCATTATTAGCACAAGGTATTTACGGAGTTACAATGTTCGTAGCACCTACAAGTGTAGTATTAGTACTAGGACTTAGTTATTTAGGAATTCCTTATAAAGAATGGCTAAAAAGAACTTGGAAACTACTAGTAGCTTTATTAGCAATAGTTATGGTAGCAATAATATTAGCTATGTTAATATAATTAAAGAATGAATTTTCATTCTTTTTTTATGCATTAAAAACTAAATAAAACACATAATATTAATATGAATAAATATAATGAAACATTAATTAAAATATTAAAAAATAGTGAAAAAGAAGCAAAGAATTTAAATCATCAATATATCGGAACAGAACACTTTATATTATCAATATTAAAGATAAATAGTTCTACAAAAGACATATTCAATAATTTAAATATAACATATGAAAAATATTTAAAAGAAATAAATAAAATAATAATAAATTCAAAACAAACAAATCTAATATCATATACACCTTTATTTAAAAGAATACTAATGTCATTAAACAATAAAAAAGAAATAACAGAAAAAGATGTATTTTTAGAAATATTAGAATATGGTGAAGGTATTGGATTATCTATTTTAAGTAATCTAAATATTGACTTAAATAAACTATATAACGAACTATTAAATAATAAACAATATGAATATGGAATTAATCTTAATGAAATAGTAAACAATAAACAATATGAACCAATAATAGGTAGAAATAAAGAAATAAATGAAATAATTGAAATACTGTTAAGAAAAAATAAGAATAATCCTTTATTAATTGGTGAACCTGGTATAGGTAAAACAGCACTAGTAGAATCACTCGCATATAAAATAAATAAAAAAGAAGTACCAAAAGAATTACAAAATAAAAAAATAATATCAATAAATATATCAAAACTAATAAGTGGAACAAAATATAGAGGAGAATTTGAAGAAAAATTTCATAAAATGATAGAACATTTCGAACAAAACTCAAATTTAATTATCTTCTTTGATGAAATACATACAATAGTAGGTGCAGGTGGAGCAGAGGGTGCAATAGATGCAGCTAATATATTAAAGCCCTATATCGCAAGAAATAAATTAAAAATTATTGGTGCCACAACAACAAAAGAATATTATAAATCAATTTATAATGATGGAGCATTAAATAGAAGATTTCAAACAATAATGATTAAAGAACCATCAGAAAAAGAAACTATAAATATATTATTAAATACAAAAAAATATTATGAAAAATTTCATAATGTACATATAACAAATAAACAATTAGAATTAATCGTATCACTATCAACAAAATATATTAAAGATAGATATAATCCAGATAAAAGTTTAGATATGCTAGACAAAATATGTTCAAAAATAAAACTTAAAAACATTATAGATAATGATCAGATTAAAATCAATAAACTTAATAGTCAAAAAATAAACTATATAAAAAATAATGAATTTAATAAAGCAAAACAAATATCAAATATAATAAATAATTATAAAAAAGATAAATTAAAAATAGATGAATCAACAATTTATGAAGCATTCAACATAACTAAAAAGAATACCTTTGGTTTTTGTTCATAAATAATTCACAATTATATGTTATAATTTAATTGGTGATGAGGAATGGATTATTATTATTTAGATGTCATATTAATGTTAATAATTATATTATTGCCTTTATATGCTAATATAAAAATAAATATGACTTACAACAAATATTCAAAAAAACAAAATAGCAGAAAACTTACAGGTAAAGAAGTAGCAGAAAAAATACTAGAAATGAATGGTCTTAGCAATGTAAAAGTTGGTCAAATTGGAGGAAGCTTAACAGATCACTATGATCCTAGAAATAAAACAATTAGCTTATCTAATGATATTTATAGCAACACTTCAATATCAGCTTGTGCAGTAGCAGCACACGAAGTTGGACATGCAATACAAGATAAAGAAAAATACAGTATGTTAGTATTTAGAACTAAAATTGTACCACTTGTTAACTTTACATCAAGATTATCAACAGTATTTGTATTCTTAGGTTTCTTCCTAGAATTTATGAATTTAATTACAATAGGAGCTTTATTATTATCAGTTGGTTTATTCTTTCAATTGATAACTTTACCTGTTGAATTTGATGCTTCAAGAAGAGCAAAAGAAGAATTACAAAAATGTGGATTAATTGAAAATCAAGATACAAAAGGAGCTAACAAAGTACTAAAAGCTGCAGCATTTACATACGTAGCTGGTTTCCTTGCTTCTGCACTACAAATAGTAAGGTTACTTCTAATA
>CAKOKV010000033.1 GCA_934095805.1 uncultured Bacilli bacterium
ATTCATACAATAATAAAGATGGCAAAAGAGTGACAGGAAGTGCAGCATTTTTACATCATGTTTATTCTGAAAAAGGTGGGATTCAAGAGTATAATGATTCTATTGGAAAAGAATATATAGAAGAATTTATCAAATATAGAAGTGATAAACTCCAAGAAGATATTGAAAAGAAAGCTAAGAAAAATAGATTTAAAATAATTTAGATAAAATAAAAAAAGTGCCCTTACTGGCACTTTTTTTTATAAACAAATGGTTAAAACATTTGTTTATAAAATAGAAGAAGAATTGGTTTATGTAGTTGCTTGTTTAAGTTGAGATATGATATTATATAAGATATATTTAATTTATTTAATTTATTTTATTTTTTTAAAAGCTTATAACAATTTATATTGTTATTCCTCCGCTAGGTGAAAAAATCCGCTAGGTTAAATTTTATAAAATATGTCCGCTAGGTTAAATTTTATAAAAAAAGGAGGGATAAATATGAAAAATATAATTAATTTCGCAATTAATTTCGCAATTAATTTTTTTTCTAAAAAATTAGTGCTTGATGCAATGGTATTAGCACTTTTAGTATACATACAAAAAATAAAATAAATGATAATATAAAAATAAATTAAATATATAAAGGGACTATTTTATAGTCCCTTTTTTATTTTGTATATAAAATGGTCATCAAGTTCGTAATACGTTCGTTTTATGAACTGTTCATATGGACACAAAAAAACGTATAAAAATACTGATTTTTAGCATTAAAATAGTTCGTAAAAATTTATTGATTTCATTGATGTTTTACGAACTATTATGTATAATAATAGTATAGGAATAGGGTAGAGGAGAAAAACAAAAATGAAATATGGATATGCTAGAATCAGTACAGGGAAACAAAAAGAAGATAGACAAATAGAAGAATTAAAAAAATATGATTTAGAAAAAATATATACGGATACGATGACAGGAAGCACATTTAACAGACCTAATTTTGATATATTGATGAATGATGTATTAAGAAAAGGCGACGAACTGTATATAAAAGAAACAGATCGATTAGGAAGAAATAAAACTCAAACATTAGAAGTGTTAAGACAATTAAAAGAAAAAGGTGTAATAGTTAGAATACTAGAAATACCTACAACACTAGCAACTGTAAATGATGACAACCCACAAAATAAATTAATGCTAGAAATGGTTAATAATATGCTAATAGAAATGTATACCACTTTTGCTCAAGTAGAACTTGAAAAGATTAAGACAAGAACAAAAGAAGCATTAAAAGTTAAAAAAGAGCGAGGAGAAAAGCTAGGTAGACCATGTATAGAATATCCAAGTAACTGGAATAAAGTATATAAACAATATAAAAATAAAGCAATAACAGGAGTACAAGCTATGCAACTGTTAGGATTGAAAAAAACATCATTTTATAAATTAGTAAAACAATATGAAGGAAGATAAATAAAAAATAGGAGCTTATGTTCCTATTTTTTTATATTAAATTATTTTATGTAATGATATAGTTTAATATGAAATAACATAATATAACATATTTAGAAAAAATAATATAAAGATTAAGAAGGAATTAAAAAGAATTATAAGAAGCTTTAAGTGATTAATTAATAAGATAATTATAATCTATCTATTAGAATGGTAGTTCATTAATTAGAAGCACACAAAGAAAAACCACTCTATTTATTGTCAGATGAGTGGTTTTTTTAATTACTTTTAATTTTGATCAGAACTATCACTCTACGACGAAAATAGATTATAGTTCTTTTTTTATTAATACAAATTAAATTTATTTTTTTCTTAATAATTCTTTTTCTATTTTTAGTACATCAGTAAAAACTATATTCGTATATCCTTTTCTTATTAACGCTAAAACTTTTTTTGTTTTTGTTTTTAATTCATGTTCTAAAACTCTGTCTACTTTTACTGGTGTTGAATTACTTTTATATTCATTTTTTATATACGAAGAATTTACTGGACATATATTTTGTATTAGAAAAGCTTTTTCACTACCTAAAACATTCCCAAAAATAATAGTATCACATCTTTTTCCATTTGAAGTTTTTTTAGTATAAATAGATTTATATTTAGATACTTTAGATGAAATTGGTATCATCCAATATAGACCTGTAGAATTATCTTTAAAAGCATAAAAACAAGGTCTATCATGAACTTGTCCGTTTTTAGATAATTTGTTTTTTAAAGTCTTATCTTCTTTAAAATCTTCATAATATTCGTCTCTTAAAAAATAAAAGTGTCCTTCATTCATTAAAATATCTCCCTAATAAGTAAAATAGTCCTACTTAGAAAGTAGGACTTTATAATCATTTGAACCCGACCTTTTATTAGTCGTGTATCGGGTAACGACAAACATTTGAACTCGAGCTTTTATTAGTCGTGTCTCGAGTAACGACAAGTAAAATAAATATTATATTAATATAATTATATGATTTTTTATCAAAAAATGCAATAGAATAAATAATTTTTTATTTATTAATAGAGTACTTAGACTTAGCTAATTATTCTCCAATTTGAAAAAAATATATTATTGCGATGCTAATGACTATATGGAAAACCAAAAATATAAAAATTTTTTGAGGTACCTACTTCAAGTATATATGTTAATTATCTAGGAATTATAGCCCCAGGGGAGTTAAGCTATAGACAAGTAAAAAATCTATACAAAATTACTGATCAGTCTTTCGTTTTGAAAAAATACAGTAAAACTTGTATAGATTTTTCTTTGTTCGTAGTTATGTATTGAAATTAGCTTCTATTTTAGCTTCTAATGAATTTTAATTAATAATGTGATAAAAGTTAAGCATAAATATATATACTTGATTATAATAGCTTATATGAGCCTTATTTGAGTTTTAACGAAGGATTAACAGAGTTACGTTCTTTCTTAAACATTTGATAAGCTAGATTTGATTGATTTGAATTAATATAAGACTTTGCTTTGATATAGTCATTGTATGAATTCATGTATTGATTAGCTAAATCATAATTATAGTTATGTTGATTGTTGGGATTGTAATTAAATGCGCCACCTGTTTCATGTACTGAATTTGATTGTGCAGCTTCTTTTACTAATGACATAGGAGTATTATATATTGATGTAATAGTATTATTAAATTCATCTGATAATCTATTAGATACTTTGTTTATTGCTTGATTAGAAGCTAATGAAACACTATTTTTGACAACTGATTTAGTAGTATCTTTTATTGCTTGTTTAAACGAACCAGAGCCTAGTGTATTGCTTAATAGAGTTCTGACATTTCTTGAATTGATTACTGACATATAATATCACCTTCCTTTAATTCTTGTATATCGTTTATATATGTATATCCTTTGTCATTGTCTTTTGTTATAGAAACATGATATAAAGCTCCATTTTTTTCAAGTTGAGTATATAGATCTGTTATTGATGAAGTAAATGTATCTTCTAGTTTATTGAGTTCTTTATGTAGCTTTTGAAATGTTTTAAAGTCTTGTGCTCCAAAATCTAATGCTTTTGATGTGTATGTTATCATTGTGTATCATCTTCTTTCTTTGTGTTGAATTTAATAAAATAAAGATATATATTATCCCTGGGGGTATAATGGTCATTTTTTTGATGTGTAAAAGTTTGAAAACCATTGACAGAACTGTATTAGAAGCCTGTTTTTAAGGTAGTAAGAAAAGGTATACTATTTTATAAAGAATTTAACCTTAAATTCTTTATATTTATCTAAGTTCCCTTTAAGACTATCCGACATGATTTCATTTACTATTTTTTTATATTTTGAATAGTTTTTGCTTTTTTGAGCATCAGTTTTTATTATATCTAATACTTGATTCATATCGAATATAACACTATCTTTACTATTTGCCTTATGAGTAAATTCTTTTATATAGCCTTTTTTATTCTGTTTCTTTACGTTACGATACATTTTAATCAGTTTCTTATTAGATTCGTTAATATAAGCTTCTATAGGTTTAAATACATCTGTTTTTACTGATTCATTTAAGAAGCTTCTTAATGTGTCCATTGTAAGATCAAAAGGACTTGTTGTTCCTAACTTATCTTTTATTTTGTCATAGCCTTTTAAAGTATATTCTAATCTCATACAGTTACTATCGATCTGAATTTTGAAAGCATCATAGACTTGTTTAGTTTTATTATAGAATTTAAGTTCCATAACCTTAGAATACACTTTATGTGTACCATATTTTAAATGTTTTTCAATTGGGCTATAACAAGGGTAAACTTTTTGATTTCTCTTTAATCGAATAGCTTCAAATAATAGTTTATATTCTTCAAATTCGTATTCCATAAATTCAGTTATATTTATTTCAATCTCATGAAAGCGACAATCTTGTAAATATATATAGATGCCATATCTGTCTTTTAAATAGTCTTTTATATTATTTATCTTGTCTATATATTCTGAAACAGAGAGAGGGTTAACATTGTTTCGGGTATTTTCTTTTGTATTAATAGTAATGTCAAGTGAAGTATAATAAATCTTTGAACCTCTATCTTTTTTATAGTCTAGTCTAAAGTCATTAAATAAATAATTATCTTTTATATAAATTCTGTCTAGTTGAATGGTTTTATTTGATCCGTATTCTTTAACAGAGTAACCATTATCTGAAGCTAAATTGAACATGATTTTTGGATTGAATTTAAGAACATTTAAATCGATAGCTTCAACTTTTATGTTTCTTAATTCTGTTTTATCTATACCAAACATTTTATACCTCCAAGCCTAGAAGTTTCATAATATCGTTTTGATTTAAATTATAAAGATTTATTAAACAAATTAAATCTTGCGTATTAAATTTAGCTTTTTTATATACTTTTACTCTATAATAGCTTTCGTAATCTTTGCCCAAAACTTTGGAAACATATTTTCTACTGTATCCGTGTTCAGTTCTTAAACGTTCTAAGAACTCTATATCTATATCTTTTTTTGTCATTGTGTTTTGCTCCTTTTTGTTTTTCTTATTAATATATTACTTGTTTTAGTAAATTATTTACTACTAAAATAAAATACCTAGTAGATAAAATATAAAAAACAATATATATATGCTGATATTTCTATATAAGAAAAACATGATATAATTATTGCAATTACTAGATTAGAAAAGAATTTATATATTTATTGTTCTTCTCTTATTAATAAAAGATGACGAGAGAAGAATAGCACATTGAAGTGCGAACAGAAATACAACACATATGCTTTAATACGAAGGACATAAATCGAAGGGGTACAATACTTTCGGAAGGGGGATTAATAAGTTATGAAACAATATGAAACTTATGTAAATGAAGAAACAGGTGAGAAAGTAGATATAGAAAAGAGAGTGATAAATAGGAGGGGGTTTATGATAACTTATTTAGATTATTTGATTAAATTAATCGAAGCAACTGGAAGCAAAAAAGCAGAAGTTATAAAATTTATTTTAAGAAGAATGAGCAAATCAGAAAATGTACTGATCATTACAGAAGATGAAATAGTAAAGAAAACTAAAGTAAGCAAATACACAGTATGCGAAACGTTGAAAATACTAGAAGAGAAGAATATAATCAGAAGAAGAAAAGGGGCTATTATGCTTAATCCTATGATATTGCATCGAGGAAATGAAGCTAAACAAAATGAGCTATACAGAAAGTATTTAGAATTTAAAATTGAAAATATTGAAAAAATAGATTGAAATTTATACAAATATAATTTACACTTGAATTAGAAAAAATTGCATAAAAAAAGAATTACAAGTTTTCCTTTAGGTCGGCAAACCTTAGGAAATTAAACCAACTATTCGCCCTAGTTAGTAACAAGTAATCCTTCCACTTATAAATAATCAGTCGGCAAACTGATTAAATATAAGCAATTTATTAATTTATAACATTAGTATAAATGATAGATTAATAAATTTCAAGAAGATTATTTAAGATGAATGTACAAGCTATCCGAAAGTTGGATAGCTTTTTTTAATGCTGCAAAGTGGGACAAGCCATAAAACCACTATAAACAAGAGGAAAGGTGAGTTGAGCCAACGCATAAAGTCAACAGATGCAAGAAGGATTATTTTCTACTTTACACCGTTTGAACTTGCATTGCTAGGTGATGTCGACCATGAAAGGACTGGAGGAAATCAAGTATTTTATAGTGATATAAAATAGTAATATTTCTTATCTCATGATGGAGTTATTGAGGGCTTGGACCAATGTAAAAGAAATATCCTGTATTACAGGTAAACTAAAGTAGAGTTATACGGAATACTCAGTGAAAAAGAGCAGAGAGTATAATAGTTTATATCTATCAATCATTGACTATTTTTAGTCATTGGTTGCATAGGTATAACTGTTTCCAAAAGCCTAGTTCCCCTAAGCAGAATACTTTAAAAACAAGTTAAATTCAACAAAGATAAGTTAAATTCAACATAACTGGAAACAGTTATATAATATAGGAAGATTAATAAATAAAGAATTTATAACAAGAAAAAAAGATGTAAAAAGGTGCTATAATTATATTTATAGAAATTAGGAGGATGAATAATGGGGGCTAATTTGACTAATATAAATGAAACAAGTGATATTGTAGTAGAAAATCAAGAAAATACAGCAGTTCGTGTTGATGAACAAAGTATATTCAAAGTAGATTTTAGTACTTCTGACATTACTGGGGCAGGTGCGGTTTCTAAAACAATAGAGAAACTGATAGAGCCAATATTGATGAAAAAAAGACGAAAAGAATTTGAAAGAACTTTAAATATGATTGATAGATATAAACAAAATGGACAACTTACTTCTGATATGAGCTATTCCATAAATGGAATAGAAAACAAATTAATAATAGAGGATAGAGCTATAAGATCATTAGTTGTAGAGGAAATAAATAAACAAGAAAATATAGAATCAATAGCTCGTAAATGTTTAGGTTATATAGATAAAGATCTCATACAAGAAGAAGAGATTGATGATGATTGGTTATATACATTTCGTGATAGTGTAAAAAATATATCATCGGAAGAATTACAAGCTATATGGGCTAAACTGTTAGCCAATGAAATACAGTCACCTTCATCATATTCTTTAAGAACATTGAATACTCTTAAAAATATGAGTAGTTCTGAAGCAGAAAAGTTTAAACAATTTGTAAAATTAACAGTTGAAGATAGGGTTAATTTGAAGAGAATTGTTACTAATGATCTTGACATTCTAGGTAAATATGGAATTGAATATTTGGATATAAAATTACTTGAAGAAATTGGTTTAATTCAGGAGGGGTTAACAGTAAATTTACCACCTAAAGGGTATGCATATTTTTTTATAGATAATAATAGATTATTAAATATAGCTAATAATACTGAAAATGATGGGAATTTTGGTATTTATAATACTACATTAGTAGGTACAGAATTAGCTAGTATAGTTATGGGATTAGATAATTCTGTAAATTTAAATTGTATTAAAGAATTTATGAGAAAAATTTTTGAAGATAATGGATGGAATGTTGAAATAGATGGCAATTATAGTACTAGAGGATAATACTTTAATATGTACATACTAAAAAATTTATATAATAAACTTAAGATTTATGAGATTTGAGAAAATTACTTGATTATTATGATATGCTTATAGTAATCAAGTGAGGTGATAGAATGTTAAATATTAATGAAATAAATAATATGTTAGAGCAAGGTAAGTCAGTTAAAGATATTAGATTATCTTTAAGTATAGGAGAAAAGAGTTTCCAAAAACAAATAAAAGAATTAGGTTATAAATATAATCAGAAAATAAAACAATATGAAAAGATAGAAGCTAAATTAACTAACTTAAAAGATAAAAATTATTATAGTAATACAGGAGTAATCAATCAAACTGATGTTTTAGCAGATATAGATATAAAAAAAGTAGTTGACTTGGTAAAACATTATGACATGATAAAAGAGCTTCTGAAGTGGTTTAAAAATAAAGAGTATGAGAATAGTATTATCGAAGTGATCCAAGACAATAGAATTGAAATAGATTTAGAGACAGAAGAAACAAAGAGAACTACAATTTTAATTAATAAAAAAATATATGATGATTTTAATGTGTTTTGTCAAAGACATAAAGAATATGATAAAAAAGACTTATTAAGTATGGCATTAAAAGAATATATACAAAAGCATAATTAACTAAAAACTAAAAATTTGGAAAAATAATATGACAAAATCTTATTATTTTGTTATATTATTTATAGTAAGATTATGAATAAAAGGAGGGGTATAATGAGTAAAAAACCAGATTATTCATACAATAATAAAGTTGGCAAAAGAGTGACAGGAAG
>CAKOKV010000034.1 GCA_934095805.1 uncultured Bacilli bacterium
GGGTTAGATTGTGCTAATTGTGCTAATACATTAGAAAGTGAGATTAGTATGATTGAAAAAATTAGTAATGTTAGTATTAGTTTTATGAGTGAAAGATTATTATTTAGTTGTGAAGAAGATAATTATGAAGAAGTTATTAAACTAATTAAAAAGATTATTAAATCAGAAGAACCTGATGTAACTATTGAGGAATTATAATATGACTAAAAAAGAAAAGAAACAATTAATTAGAATTATTATATCTGGTATTTTATTTATATTAGGTTTTATATTTGATATTAAATATTTAACTGTTATTATATTGTTAGTTTCTTATATTATTATAGGTTATGATATATTGTTAAAAGCATTTAGAAATATTAAAAGAGGAAAAGTCTTTGATGAAAATTTTCTTATGACTGTTGCAACTGTTGGTGCTTTATGTATAGGCGATATTAAAGAGGCTGTTGCGGTTATGCTTTTCTATCAAGTTGGTGAATTATTTCAAAGTTATGCCGTTAATAAGTCAAGAAAGTCTGTATCTGAACTTATGAACATTAGACCTGATTATGCTAATGTTATAAGAGATGGTAAGGAGGTAAAGGTTGATCCTAATGAAGTTAATATTGAAGAAATAATATTTGTTAAACCTGGAGAAAAAATTCCACTTGATGGTATTGTTGTTGAAGGTAAATCTATGCTTAATACTGTTGCTTTAACAGGAGAAGCTGTTCCAAGAAGTGTTAAAGAAGATGATGAAGTTTTAAGTGGTTGCATTAATAATGATGGAATTTTAAAAATAAAGGTAACTAAAAAATTTGGAGATTCAACTGTTAGTAAGATTCTTGATTTGGTTGAGAATGCTAGTAGTAGAAAATCTAAATCAGAAGCATTTATTACAAAGTTTGCTAAATATTATACTCCAATTGTATGTGGTATAGCTCTTGTAGTAGCTGTGTTACCTCCATTAATACTTAATGAATCATTTAATGCTTGGATTTATAAAGCATTATCATTTTTAGTTGTTTCTTGTCCTTGTGCATTAGTTATATCTATTCCGCTTAGTTTTTTTGGGGGAATAGGTGCTGCTTCTAATATTGGTGTGCTTGTTAAAGGAAGTAATTATTTAGAAGCACTTTCAAATGTTGATATTATTGTTTGTGATAAAACTGGTACATTAACAGAAGGTATTTTTAAAGTACAAGAAGTTAATGCTATATCTATGAGTAATGAAGAATTAATTAAAATTGTTGCTTATGCTGAGAGTTTTTCTAATCATCCGATATCTATTTCAATTAAAGATGCTTATGGAAAAAAGATTGATACTAAAAAAGTTACTAAAACAAGAGAAATAGCTGGTAAAGGTATTTATGCTAAAGTTGATGATAAAGAAGTTTATGTTGGTAATGAAAAGTTATTAAAAGATTTAAAAATCAAATATGATAAAGTTAAGAAAATCGGTACTGTATTATATGTAGTTATAGATGATAAATATTGTGGTTATATTGTTATATCAGATAAGATTAAAGATGATTCTTATAAAGCAATTAAAAGTTTAAAAGATAGTAATATTAAAAAAATAGTTATGCTTACTGGTGATATTGAAAGTATAAGTAAAGAAATCAGTAATGAACTAAAACTTGATAAGTATTATGCTGAATTATTACCACAAGATAAAGTATCTATTGTAGAAAAGTTAATTAGTGAAAAGAATAATGGTAATTTATTATTTATTGGGGATGGTATCAATGATGCACCTGTACTTTCATTATCTGATATAGGGGTAGCTATGGGTTGTCTTGGAAGTGATGCTGCTATTGAGGCTGCTGATATTGTAATAATGACAGATGAACCTTCAAAGGTAGCAGAAGCTATTAAGATTTCTAAAAAAACAATGAGAATTGTAAGAGAAAATATTATTTTTGCTATAAGTATTAAAATAGCAGTATTAATCTTGTCATTACTTGGAATTGCAACGATGTGGAGTGCAGTATTTGCTGATGTAGGTGTTTCTGTTATAGCTATATTAAATGCTGTTAGAATATTAAAAAGGAAAAAGTAAATCTTTTTCCTTATTGTTTTTTATAAATATGTATTTCGTTATAATTATCTATTAATATATAGTTATTTATATTTTCTTCAGTTAAATAATCACTTAAATCATTACTTGTAATAATATAATCTGTTAAATTTTGAAAATTATGATAATAAGTTTCATATAACTCATCTCTTTTTGATATATGTGGAATATAAGATGTATCTGCTGTTACTGATGCAGTAGGGGGAACTGTATTTATAAAGTTATGTTTTTCTTTATAATAAGTATTATATTCAATATAATTTGAAACATTTTGTATAAATACTGGTAAAGAATATGTAGAAAACATTAATGTTGTTCCTACTATACACATATATAGGTAGTTATAATTTTTATTTTCATCAATTGTTATAATAAATAGATAAAATAGAAATGCATATATTGGATAGTTATATTGAAAATTTATATTATATGAATAAATATATGTAGTCATAGTTATATAAATTATTGGTACAAGTAATATATAATTTTTAAATTTTTTAGTGTTAAAGATACAAAAACCAAACGGTAAAAATATTTTTAAATAATAATAAATCTTTTCGTTACTATTATTATTGGATGTAATTAGTTGTTTTATGAAGTATCCTGGATTTGTAATAATTGTTTTAAATACTTCAATCATTTCTGAACTTGTATTAGTTAATATAAGATTATAATATCTATCTATCATAATAGCTTCTCCATATTTATTTATTAAACTAACAACTATTATGAAGTAAATTATTGATGATATTAATGTGATAAAGCCTTTCTTTTTATTATTATCAAATATCATATAAATGCTAAATACCATTAAATATATTGCTGCATCTTCCTTTGTAAGTAAGATTAATATAGTAAATATTGTAAATAATATATTATTGTTTTTTTCATAGTGATAGAATAACCATAAGAATAGTGGAAGTAAGAACATTATTTCATGAAAATCATAATATGTAGAACATATTGCAGGTGTATAAAGAGAGTATATAAAACAAATAATTATTGTTACTAAATTTGGAAGTTTGTGAGATTTACATAATAAATAAATAGGTATTATTCCACTAGCTATTAATATTGCACTACAAATTTGTAATGTAATTGGGCTAGAAAATATAAAATATAATGGTAATATCAAATAATATATAGGTGAAAAATGTATTGCAAAATGACTTAATAGAATATCTCTTTCACATGTAGTAAGAGGTAATCCTGTTTTTTTCATATAATAAAACATTTGTGATGGTATTCCAAGATCAAAGTTATATGAATTAAATGTTAAATATCTAATAACACCTATTGAACCTATTACAATTAAAGAAATTAAACCAAATAGTATTATAATTTTCGGTGATATTTTTTTATTTAGTTTTTTAAAATTTATATCTTTTAACTTATATTTATATATTAAATAGTTTAATAAAAATAATATTAAAATATAGTGAATATTTTCACAATTATAAACCCAAAAATTTGATAATATTAGTGACAAAACTAATAATAAATAGTAATCAAAATTTTTGTTCTTTATAACAATTGATACTGTTGATAGCACTAAAAAAAATAAGATGAATATTAGTATTATTATAAAAAATGGTATTGTATCTTTTTCTACTATTCCTCTTAAATTAGCATCTGTAATTGGATTTATATTTTGTTTGACTTCTATAATTTATATTTTTTATGTTGTGATTAATTATTTATTTAATGGGTCACATATTACATCTGGATATTCATCTTTAATGTGTGTTGTACTTTTAGGTTTCGGATTAACTTTACTTGTATTAGGAATAATAGGTCAATACATTGCTCAAATGTATAATGAAGTTAAAAATAGACCAAAATATATTATAAATGAATGTAGTAGTAATATTAAAAAGATGTAAGTTATTTCTTACATCTTTTTTTGTGTTGAATAATTAGTAATGATAATAATGTGATTGCAGATATTACTGAGCCAATAATCATTGTATTATTTTGATATTTAATTTCTATTGTATGATTTCCTTTTTCAATATCAAATCCAAGTAATGCTGTGCCTATCATGTATGTATCTACTTTTTTACCATCTATATAAACTTTTAAGTCATCATCATAAGGTATAGATG
This sequence comes from uncultured Bacilli bacterium, assembly GCA_934095805.1. Next base: position 4,165 of record CAKOKV010000034.1, read on the forward strand.
TATATATTACTTTATCTTCATCTATTTCTGCTTTTGCTTTTATATACGATTCTTTATAAGTTTCAATATTTATTTTATCTTTTAATAAAATATTATAGGCTTGTTCAAGTTGCTTTTTATTTAGGTAGAAAACATCTATATCATTATCTTCATAATATGTTCCGACTATTATTTTATATGTATCATTTTCATTTGTGAAGTTTACAAGAATATTTTCATCGTGTTTTTCTGAAGCAGTATAGTAATTAGTATCAACTAAATCTAAAACGTAGTCATTTCTGAAATATAATATGTCATTAATTATATAATATTCCAAGTCGTAATTATCATAAAAATAGTTGTTTGTGTTACTATTTTTAATTGTGTATTCAATTACTGACATACCATCAATGTAATCTATTGTTTTTTTGTTTACTATTTTTGAAGTATTAAATACATCATCAACTCCAGTAGTATATTTAATGAAGTTATATTGATTTAACATTGGGTTATTTTGAATTAGTTCTATATCTTTTATTTCTTTATTAACTCCATATAATAGATTTGTTTTATAGTTGAATTTATATGTATTAAATTTATCATTTTGATATATCTCAGTATAGTTATCAATATCATAGTTATATCCTAAGATATATTTTATATCAAACATTAAATTGTAAATAGGTGTGTTAAGAAAATATTCATAACTGTTTATTAAATTACCACCAGTACCAAGATTATGTTGTAGTATTGCCATTCTTTCATACTCCATAGAACTAAATGTACTTACTCCATTATAGTTGTACCAAGAGCCATCATTAAGTGTTGTTGAAAATGTTTTTTCGAGTCTATAAAAGTTATTTTTTTCTTCCTTATTTAGTTTGTTAACTGTATCTTTAATTTCATCATAATGACTATAAAATTCATTTTTATTGTCTAATAAATTCCAATTGTAATTTATATTGTATCCCATTTCTATAGACACTATAAGAATTAAACCATAGTATATATATTTAATTGTTTTTCTATCATAGAAATATATTAAATATAATATAAAATATACTGTGATTAGAATCACATTAGTTAATAAAGTATCACTATCTAGTACTTCTAAATAATATATTTTAAATGTTAATAGTAATATCATAATTAGGGTATATACAACAATTACAATCATTGGTTTTATTTGTTTTATATTTTCTATACTATAAGCAGCAATTATCATTAATGTAAATGAGTATAAGTATGAATATCTATATGGTAGGTCATTAGGTACATGTAAAGCATGAAATACAAAATCTAATTGTGGTATAAAGAATGCTGTTGTTATTATTCCTAATATTACTATATATGTTATTTTTGTTTTTAATTTAATTTTATTATTGAATATAAATAATAATAGAAGTGCTACTGCAATAATTCCACATGACACATTAGGTTCATTTGAAACATCTGTTTTTAGAACTGTTGTTTTTATAGCTGATAAATGACCTACTATATAATCAATAAAGGTGAAATTATAATATTGACTTGTAGGCCATGCATCATTAGTTGCACTTGTTGTTGATAGACCTTTTAAAAGTGATATTCCAAAGAATGATATTAACAATCCAACTACTATTGATGATATAGTGAAAATTAGAACTTTTTTAGATACTTCTTTTAAATATTTCTTTTTCTTTAATGATTTAAAATCTAACTTATAAATGAAATAACATATAAAGTAAATAACTGAATATAAACAACACATATATCCCATAAAGTAACTAGATATAATCATAATTGATAATGAGAATATATATAATAAGTACTCATTTTTATTAACAATATTTTCTATTCCAAGTACAATTAATGGTAATAATGCCATACAATCCATCCACATTATGTTCCAGTAATATGCTACAAAGTAATTACTAAATGCATATAATAAACTTAGTGAAATAAATAATTTATTCTTTTTGTTAAACTTTTTTTCTAGAAAGTAATTAAATATTGCAGCTGTTATACTAACTCTTATCATTATTATAAATGAAAAGCCTGCTAACATTGTTTTTTCTGAAAATAGTAAAATCAATATATTTAATGGACTTGATAAATAATTAAAAAAGTTTCTATATATAGGAAGTCCCATTGACATACTGAATGAATAGAGTAGTGATTTTCCATTAAATATTCTATAGCATAACTCTTTGAGCATTGGTCCATATTGGTGATAAAAATCAATTTGTAATGTTGTAAATGTACCATATGGTGTAATATTATTAATAATAAATACTACATTAATTGTAATAAATGCTACTATAAATGTTAAAATTGTTTCTTTGTTATTTTTTAATATCTTTTTCATAATCATCTATTTTATTATATCTATTAAATTATAAATATACAACATTTTTTATTATGATAGTATATTGATTACATTTTATTATTGTGTTATACTTTTTATGGTGATGATATGGAAAAGAATGAAGGGAATAAAAAAATATTAATTATAGGGATTATAGTAATAATTGTCATTATAGCTATTTGGTTTTGGCCTAAAAAAACTGAAAAACCTAATACTAATATAGGTGAACCAACTAATAATTATTTATATACTTGGACATCTGATAAGTATGTATATACAGATCCAGAAACAAATGTATCAAAAGAATATTATTTTGATAATTATAAATTTGATTTCTATAAAGATGAAATGAATATCTGTTATGTTAAAAACAATGAGTGTGAATCTCATAAATATTCAATTACAGATAATAGAATTTTAAATATTGAGGGAGAATCAGAAATATCTAATTTCACTGGTCAATTCTTTTTAGATTTTAAAGATAATTATGTTTTATTTTCTAGGAATAATGAAAATGGAGAAAATTCAATATTTAAATTTAATATAACAGGAGGTACTAAGTAATGAAAAAGAAATTAGCTTTATTTGGTTCATTATTTTTACTTTTAGCTTCTAATGTTAATGCAAAAATAAATAATGATTATAATACTTCAGTTAATTATACTAATGAATATATTGAAACATTTAAAGACAATGATAAATATATTATTAAAAATAATGGAAGTTTCATAATTCCATTTAGTTATGAAAATGGAACATTATCAACAAATAATTTATTTAAGAATGGTGGTATGATTAGTTTAACAGAGTTTAAGAGTACTTTTGTTAATGATGATTCATATTTATTATCAGGTCAAGAATATTGGACTTTAACTAGTAAGGATTCTAATTCAAATTATGTTGTTACATATGGAGGAGAAAGTAGTAAAGGTTTATTTCAAGATTCTGGACTTAAAGTAACAGAACATATTGAAGAGAATGCTAAGGTTTATGGAAAAGGAACTTATAGTGATCCATGGACTTTCTCTCCAAAATATAATGTTATTGTTAAAAATACAACTCCTAATTATGGAAATGTAACTGCTGAAACAAATGTAGTATATGGTGGAGATTCAGCTAAAATAGTTTTAGAACCAAAACCAGGATATGAATATGCAAGTGATACTTGTAGTGGTATGATTGGATATTCAAGAAGTGAAAATAATGTAATTATTAATGATGTTGAAAAAGATATCGTATGTTCATTTACATTTAAACCAAAATCATTTAGTGTTTCATATGATTCAAATGGTGGAAGTATATGTAATCCAAGTAGTAATGTTCAAACTATTGGAAGTTCATATAATTTAAATTGTACTCCAACAAGAAATGGATTTAACTTTGATGGATGGTATACTGAACTTGATGGTGGCACTAAATTAACTACAACAACAAAGATCACTAATTATACTAATCATTCAATATATGCTCATTGGACAGCAAAGCCAATATCTTTATCAAATCAAAGTTTCCAAGCATATTATAGTTCAGCTCAAATTAGTTTTGCTATGGTAAGTGCAAGTGGAGGAAGTGGACTTTATACTTATACAATAAGTGGTACAAATTCAAATAAATTTAGTATTTCAGCTAATACTATTTATGTTACTGCAGGTACTGGTATTGGAACTTATACTTTAACTGTTAAAGCTACTGATAATTATTCAGGAGCAACTGCAACAGCTACATTTACTATAAATATTAAGCAACAAACTACAACAACTAGAAGAACTACAACTACAACTAGATATGTAACTACAAGAACAACTACTAGAG
>CAKOKV010000035.1 GCA_934095805.1 uncultured Bacilli bacterium
TCTAAGAATTCCATTGTTTTCTTTTTATGTGTTATAACAAGTAATTGAGTCTTATTCTTATAATTATCTAAATATTCTCCAAATATAGTAGCATTATTCTCATCTAGTGCAGATTCAACTTCATCAAGAATTACAAATGGAACTTTTTCAAGATTCATTATTGAGAATAATAAACTAATCGCAGTCATTGTTCTTTCACCACCAGAAAGCAAACTAAGTGGTTTCTTATTCTTTCCAGGAGGTACAGCAATAATATCAATACCAGTTTCAAGTATATTATCTGGATCAGTAAGTTCTAAATGAGCACTACCACCTTTAAATAATGTTTTAAATACTTTACCAAATTCAATATTAATATTATTAAATGATGTAACAAATTTATCTTTCATAACATTATCCATATCATCAATAATATTAAGTAAATCACTTTGACTCTTTTCTAAATCTTCCTTTTGTTTAGTTAAAAAAGTAACTCTTTTATATATTCTATCATACTCATCAATACTGCCTAAATTAACATCACCAAGAGATTTAATCTTTCTTCTTAAATTACTAACCTTTTCTCTAGCTACACTTTCCTCTATTTCAAGAGTATATTCACTTCTAGCCCTTTCATAACCTAGATTATAGTCTTCATTTAATCTACTCAATAAATTATCTAAATTCATAGTTAATTTAGTAATATCAATCTCTAAACTACTTATTTCATTCTTTAAAGATATATATTCTTGATTAGATTTCTTAATCGCAGTTTCTAAATCATTTAAACTTACATTTAATTCATTCTTATCATTATTATATTTATCTAATAATTTTTCTTGCTCATTCTTTAACTTTTCATTTTCATAATACTCATTAATAATATTATTAAGTTCATTATCTAAACTTTCATCTGTTAAATTCTTTATTTCATTATTAATACTTTCAAGTTCACTTACTTTTTCTCTTAATAAATTAATTTTATTATTAATTTCTTCATTTACTTTAATAATCTCAATATTAATACTGTAATTTTTATTTTTAATAATATCTAATTCTTTATCTTTATTATCAAGTTTAACATCTAATTCTTTAATATTATTATTTATATTATCAATACTTATTTTTAATCTTTCAAGCTCATATTTATCAGTAATATATGAATTATTACTTTTAACACTACCACCTGTCATAATACCACCTACATGGATTATTTCTCCATCTAATGATATTACTCTATATCTATGATTTATTTTTTTAGATATTTGTATAGCAGTTGTTATATCCTTAGCAACAATAATATTACCAAGTTGATTCATAACAATATTATAATATTTAGTATCATAAGTAACTAAATCACTAGCAATACCAACAAAACCAACTATATTAGATACTGATTTCAATGTTTCAGGATCAATACTCTTAGGTTTTACAACATTAAGTGGAAAGAAAGTAGCTCTTCCTTTATTATGACTTTTTAAATATTCAATAGCTTCTTTAGCACAAGCTTCATCATTAGTAATAATATTATTAGCACTGGCTCCAAGTGCTATATCAAGCATAACTGAATATTCTCTTTCTGTACTTATAACATTAGCTATAATATCATGAATACCTCTTAAAGTAGGATTTCCCACAATAGCTTTAACTGCATAAGGTATCTTACTCATATTTGAAATATTACTTTCAAGTATATCAATCTTATTTTTAGTTTCAATTAATTTTTTTCTTTCATTATTAAGCTCAAAATTAACCTTTTCTCTTTCATTTAAAACTTCTTTATAAACAAAATTATTATCATTAACTTTAGTATCTAAATCGTTCTTATTATTTTTTAAGTTACCAATATCAAATTTCAAAGATGATATTAAATTATTAATAGAACCCTCCCTATCTTTAAGTACAATTAAATTATTTTGTACTTCACTAGATTCTTTATCATATTTAATTCTTTCCATTAATAATGTTTTCTTATTACTTAATTCAATTAAATTCTCATTTATTTTAAATATATTAGTACTAGTTTCCTTAATCTTATTATCTAAATCAAGAATACTTAATTTTATCTTTTCCACTTCTGTACTATCTTTAGTATTATCAGTATCAATTAATGAAAGTTCTTCTTCTCTTTTAAGTTTAGTATCTTTTTTAATTTCAACTTCTTCACTATAAGTATTTATATCCTTAGCAATTAATGCAATCTCAACACTTTCAAGTTCACTTAAAGCATCTTTATATTCTCTTGCTTTTTTTGCTGCAACACTTAATGGTTCTAAATTTTCACTATTTTCTCTAATAATTAAATTAATTCTTTCAATATTATCATGAGTTTTAGATAATTTAGATAAACTTTCTTCTTTTCTTCTTTTATATTTAAGTACACCAGCTGCATCTTCAAAAATAACTCTTCTTTCTTCTGGTTTTTCACTTAATATTTGATCTATCTTATTTTGAGGAACAATATTAAATGATTCCTTACTACTTCTTGAATCCATAAATAAATCAGTTATATCTTTAAGTCTACATCTTTCTTGATTTAAATAATATTCATTTTCTCCTGATTTATATACAATTCTTTTAACAGAAACTTCATTAAAATCTATATTAAGAGTTCTATCACTATTATCAAATACAAGAGTAACAGCCGCATAATTAGCTGCTGGTCTTGAAGAAGAACCACTAAATATAACATCAGTCATATTATTAGAACCTCTAAGTGTCTTTACACTTTGTTCTCCAAGTACCCATTTTATCGCATCTACAATGTTACTTTTACCCGAACCATTAGGTCCAACTATACCAGTAAAAAATTGATCAAGTTCAATATCAATTTTATCAGCAAAACTCTTAAATCCATGTAGTTTGATATTTTTAATGTACATATTTATTCACCACTTCTATTTTAATTACTAATTAATTATAACATAAAAAAACTGAATAAAAAAGAAATTATTCAGTTTTAAAGCTATTTAGCTCTTTTTTGATAAGCTTCTTTTGCTGCATTTTGTTCAGCTTCTTTTTTAGAATTACCAATACCTACTCCATAAACTAAATTATCAATAATAACTTCAACTTTAAATTCTTTATGATGAGCAGGTCCACTTTCATCTACTAATTTATATGTAACACTTTTTTTAACAGTTTGAACACTTTCTTGTAATAAACTCTTATAATCCTTTAAAAAGTCATCATGATGCTTAATATATGGAACAATTAACTCATTAAATAATCGCTTAACAGTATCAAGTCCTTGCTCTAAATATATAACAGCAATAACCGCTTCAAATACATCAGCAATTATAGTTTTATTAGCTTCAACAATTCCATTACCAAGTAATATATAATCTTTTAAATTAATTTCCTTTGAATACTCATATAAAGCATTTTCACATACATAAAGACTTCTAAGTCTACTCATTTCACCTTCTGGATAATCTGTATTATTATATAAATAATCACTACATACAATTTCAAGAACTGCATCTCCAAGATATTCCAATCTCTCATAACTTTCTTCATTATGCTCATTAGAATAACTAGAATGAGTAAGTGCAACTTTTAAAAGTGCAGTATTCTTTATTACAATATTAAATTTTTTAAATATATTTTCCATATCAATCACAATAAAATTATAACATAATTAATCATAAATTACATTATTATTTTTCCTTATCATAATAATACTTACTATAATAAATATTAAACATACCAGTTGATTTACACTAATAAAAGTATTAGTATGACCACTTCTTAAAAAATCAAGTATAAATTTAGAAAAAGAAGAAATCAATATAATGAAATTTGTATTATATTTTCGAGTAATAGATAAAATAAATATTATTAAAAACACTATACTTTCAACTAACTGTATTGGAAATAAATGAATTCCATTTATACTTTCACTAGCATATTTATAAACGATATTTCCAATACCATTATATTCTATACCATAACAACAGCCTACTAAAAAACAACCTATTTTACCAATTGAATACATAAGAGGAATAGTTATTATAAACATCTTCATAGTCTTTTTAATATCTTTTTTAAATTGAATACAAAACAATAATAAAAATAACAATCCTCCAATTAAACTTCCTAATGAAGAAAAACCAATATTAAGAAAATCAAAACTATCATATTTATCTAGATTAGTTAAATAAGTAAATAACTTTCCACCATAAATAAATCCAATGTTTTCATATATAAGCATATAACCAACATATTTTTCTTGTCTTTTGTTTAATAAAAATATAATAACAGCATTTACTATAAAAGATAATATAATACATATAGAATATAACTGTATATTAGTATTTACCATCCTCTATTACCTACTTCCATCATAAATTCTTCATAAGTAATATTATCAGTTTCAATAGCATTTCCATTTAATCTAAAACGATCATCAATTTTATTATATATATTTATACTATTATTTTTATACATAAAATAAATTTCTTTATCATCATCAAAATGAATACCAAAAGCACACTTACCAATTCTATCATTTGAAAAAGCAACTAATTTGTTATATAATTCTTCATCAAAAACATTTTTGAAAGACTTAGAAGTATATAAATCAATACCACATTCACTACTAGAAGTTTCATCTTCATCTAAAACAGAATATTCAAATTTAGATTCTATCTTAAATTCACTAAAATCTTTTTTAGCTCTTGCTAATATATTATTATAAAAACTAGTTTCTGCACGACTACTAAAGAAAGCATATCTTTTACTAGTTTTAGTCTTTTTTTCTACCAGGTAAGCTTTATATTCTAAGTCACTATCATTAACTGTATATTCAAATATCATACAATTTTTATCTTTTTCATAACTAAAACAAGAACCATCACAATCAGTAGCACACCTAATGCAGTTTTCTGATGAATTAAGATGTAAATTATAATTATCACTAACAATCTCAGAATATAAATTATTTTGTACTATATTTCTAATATTTTTATAATAATTATCTTGTTCATTTCTATATTTTTTATATTTAATAATACCATTAACAAGACTTGGTAGAATCAAAACACCTATAACAACAAAAACAGTAATAGTAATTATTCTATTTGTATGTTTTTTCTTTAATCTTTTACCACAATTATTACAATATTTATTTTCACTATTTAATTTATTCCCACAATATATACAATATTTCATACTACACCTACACTAATGCTGTACAAGATTTTATACATGCTACCATCAAAATTGCTAAAAAAATTACTAAAACTATATATGATACTAATTCAAGCCAAAAAACTACGGAAACAATAGTATTCTTAGGATATTTTATTTTGGCAGTTACTAAAACCACTAAAGCTGCTGGTAACATATATTTATTACCAAATGGTAAAAAAAATGCACAAAATATTAAAATAGCATTAATTAATAAATAATATTTCCAATTACCATCTTCTATTTTTTCATTTTTATCGATTTTACTACCACATTCTCCACAATAATTAGCATCTTTAACTAATTTTGCTCCACATTTATAACATCTACATTTCATAGCAACCTCTATTTTATATGTATAGTATAACATATAATTAATAAGAATTATATTTATTTTTAAAACAATTTATTATATAATTGATATATGAAAAAAATATTAATAAAGTTAATTGATATATATCAAATAACACCTCTTCATTGTCACTCTATGTGTAGATTTACACCAACTTGTAGTGAATATATGAAAGAATGTATAAATATATATGGAATTAAAGGAATATTAAAAGGAATAAAAAGAATACTCAGGTGTCATCCATTTGGAAAAATTGGATATGATCCTGTAATTGTAGAGGGAGAAAATTATGAAAAAAATATTTAGTGTTTTATTAGTTTGTTTTTTATTTTTAACAGGTTGTAACATAAATGATGACTTTAGTGATAGTTATATATATGTGACAACTTATCCAATTGAATATGCCACAACAGCACTCTATAGTGATTATGCAAAAGTAAGTAGTGTTTATCCAAATGGTTCTAAAAGTGATTATAAAGTTACAGAAAAAAAGAAAGATAAATATTCTACTGGAAAAATATTTATATATAGTGGTGTTTCAGGAGAAGCATATTTAGCAAAAGATTTATATAATAGAAATGATAATATACAACTTGTAGATGCTACAAAAGGAATGAGTAGAGATTTAAAAAATGAAAGTATGTGGCTTAACCCATCAAATTACTTAATGCTATGTAGTAATATTAAATCAGGTCTTATAGAATATAATGATAATATTTATATAAAAGAAAAAATAGAAAATAATTACAAAACTTTAAATGAAATGGTAAGTGAACTTGATGTAAGCCTATATGATATAGGAAAAAATGGTAACTATAAAACAATACTTACTACAAATGATGTATTTAATTACTTAACAAAATATAATATTAATGTAATATCACTTGATGAAAATAATAAAACAATAGATAAAGCATATGCAGAAGCTAAAAAATTAATTAGTACAAAAGCTATACAATATGTTTATTATTTAGAAGATGATACATTAAATGAAAGACAAGAAAAATTCATAAGTGAAAATTCAATCGTTAAAGTACCTATTAAAAGTATGTTTACAATAACAGAAGAAGAAAAAAATAATAATAAAGATTATATATCAATGATGAATGATGTAATTGATAATTATAAAAAGGAATTATATAAGAAATAATTCTTTTTTTTATTAATATAAAAACACTATTCAAAATCAAATAGTGTTCTTTGTGTATTAATTTTAAATTCTCTATATGTTTTCTCAGTAACAATTCTACCTCTTGCTGTTCTTTTAACATATCCTTCTTGTAATAAGAATGGTTCAATAACATCTTCAATAGTAGTAGCTTCTTCACCAATAGATGAAGCAATTGATTCAATACCAACTGGTCCTCCATTGAATTTATTAATAATACTCATTAAATATTCAATATCAGTACTATCAAGTCCATTATCATTAATTTTAAGTCTTGATAATGCTTTTTTAACTACATCAATATTTATTTTACCATCACTCTCAACAAGAGCAAAATCACTAACTCTTTTTAAAAGTCTATTAGCAATTCTAGGAGTCTTTCTACTTCTAATAGCTATTTCATATGCTGATTCATCATCTATTTCTACATTTAGTACTCTTGCAGTTCTTTTAACAATTAATGCAAGTTCTTCATTACTATAAAATTCAAGTTTAGAAACAATACCAAATCTATCTCTTAAAGGGCTAGATAAATCACCAGCTCTTGTAGTAGCACCAACTAATGTAAAAGGAGGAAGATCTATTTTAATACTTCTACTTTGTCCTTCACCGCCAATTATAATATCAAGTTTAAAGTCTTCCATAGCACTATATAATATCTCTTCAATATATCTTGGTATTCTATGTATTTCATCTATAAAAAGTACATCATTTGGTTCAAGTGTAGATAATATTGCAGCAAGATCACCACTTTTTTCAATAGTAGGTCCACTAGCAGTCTTAATATTACTACCAAGTTCATTAGCAATAATATGAGCAAGTGTAGTTTTTCCAAGACCAGGAGGGCCATATAAAAGTACATGATCTAAATTAGTATTTCTAATCTTAGCTGCCTTTACAAAAACCTTTATATTTTCTTTAACATCAGTTTGTCCAATATATTCATCAAAAGAATCAGGTCTAATCGTCTTTTCAAAAGTATCAGCTTCAAGTTCATGATTAGTAACTATTCTCTCATCCATTATATTTTTCCTCTATATATTTTTCTATATCTTTCCAGTTATCTTTTCTTACAAATCTATTTTCCTCAGTATTATAAGCATTAGTAAATAATATAACATCAATACCAGCTTCACTTACTTCTTCACAATGACTTTCTTTGTCATCAATAAATAAATTTACTTTTGATTCAATACATTCATCAACCTTAGATCCAGTATCAACATAAATTTTATCATATTTAACACCATTTTCATCTAACCAATTTTTAGTAAGCATATAAGGATCTTTTAAATATTTAGCTTTTCTAAAAGATATAATTATAATTTTATACCCTTTATCATGAAGCCTATTAATAACTTCTTTAGCATCTTCTTTAATAACAGCACTAGACATTATATATTCAAGTCTATCCTTAAAGAATTGCCCTTTCATTTCTGGTGCCCAACCAAGCATATCATTAAATTCATATGCTTTAACA
>CAKOKV010000036.1 GCA_934095805.1 uncultured Bacilli bacterium
TACAAGTGAAGATGTAGTTTATGATTTTGATTTAATGATGTACGGTGGTCATGTTAAAGGGTATAAATTAAATGATACTGTTATTGATGAAGTAACAAAGAAACTTGGAGATTTAGGTGAACTTGAATACTTTAATAATAAGTATGGTATTAATGAAACTGCTCCTTGTGTTTATGCTATGGGAGACGGAAATCATAGTTTAGCTACTGCTAAAGCATGTTATGAAGAGTTAAAAGAAAAAGTAGGTGAAGAAGAAGCTAAAAATAGTCCTGCTAGATATGCTTTAGTTGAACTTGTTAATATTCATAGTAAAGCTCTTGATTTTGAACCAATTCATAGAGTTATATTTGATTGTGATGTTGAACATTTACTTACTAAATTATATGAAAGATTTAAAATTAATACTGATGGTAGTGGTCAAAAATTAACTTATATTACTAGTGCTGGTGAAAAAACTATTTATATTGAAGATCCAACAAGTAATTTAGCAGTTGGTACATTACAAGGATTCTTAGATGAATATTTAAAGGAATTTGCTGGTAAAATTGATTATATTCATGGTGATGATGTTACTAGAAGTATGGGAAGTGAACAAAATAATATAGGATTCTTACTTCCTAAAATGGAAAAGAGTGATTTATTTAAATCAGTTATATTAGATGGAGCTCTTCCAAGAAAAACATTTAGTATGGGTCACTCTGATGATAAGAGATTCTATCTTGAATGTAGAAAAATAAAATAATGGCTTTTGCCATTATTTTTTTATTTAAAAAATATTTCTTGTATGTTATTATTATAATAGGAGGAGAAGTATGAAGTGTATGTTAAAGAAAATGGGGTTATTGGTTATATTATTTACAATTACATTTTCTGTTTCAGCAAGTGTTTATTCAAATTATGATAAAGCTGTTAAAAATACTGATACTTTTATAACTAAATTTGATAAATACAAGTTATATTTAGAAACAACAAATATGTACTTGTATAATGGTAAATTATCTGCTAAAGCTGGATTTAATAATGGTGGATTTATTAGTACTTATGAATTTAATACTACTATAAGTAATAAAGATTCATATTTAATTACTGGTTCAAGATATTTTACTATGACTGATTCAAGTGATATGGTAGATGTAGTTAATTTAAGAAAAATTACTAATGAAAACAAAAATAACACTTTTGAATCAAGAGTTACTGAATATATCATACCTGAAACAAAAATAACAGGTAGTGGAAGTCGTAATGATCCATGGGTGTTTAAAATGCCAAAGTATAAGATTACTATTAATCTAAGTAATGCTGCTATTGATGGATCTAATAATTTTGTTGATACAGTTTATGGATATAATGCAACTTATCTTATTAGTCCTGATACATTTTATCATTTTAAAAATAATGATGGGGATTTATCTTGTAATGGTGAAGCAAATGTTGTTCTAGCTAATGATAAGATAAGTTTTAAAAATGTTTCTAGCGATGTTACTTGTAATGTAAAGTATAGAGGTGATATAGTTACTGCTTCTATTATAGTTAATAATGGTACTGCTGCTAATAGTACTTTATCTGGAGAAGTTGGAAAAGATTTAAGTACAACTATTACTGCTAGTACGGGTTATGCTTTTAGTAATGTAAGTTGTACAAATAGTCAAAATGCAACTTATGCATCAAAAACAATTACGATTAATAAAATTTCTAATTATACAACTTGTACACTTGATTATGTAAAAGTACCTACTGTAAATCCAACTGGTGATGGAACATATACAGTACCAGCAACTGGATATTATTTATTAACTGCTTTGGGTGCTCAAGGTTCAGGTAACGGTGGAAAAGGTGGAAGTGTTTCTGCTGAAGTGTATTTAATAAAAGGTCAATCAATCATCTATTCTCAAGGAACTACTACTAATGGTGCTGCTAGTGTAGGTAATGGTTCAAGTGCTGGTGGTGGAAGTTCTACATTTAAATTAAATAATTCTTACTTTTTAATCGGAGCCGGTGGTGGCGGAGGTAGTAACGGTACTGCTGGTGGAAATGGAACTGGTCAAGGCGGAGTTAATACTAGTGACTCATCAAAAAATGGTAAAAATGGTGTTAATGGGTGCGGAGGATCTTCTGCTCAAAATATTACTACATGTTCATTATATGGAACCTGTGGTGGTGGATGTACAAGTTGGAGCGAAACATCTTATAGATGTTGTGAAAGCTATGAAAGTACTCAAACTTGTGCAACTGGACAAACTGATTGTGGCGATGTTTTCTGCGATGATGGTTATACAACTGGTTCTACTGGATGGAAAAATTGTATGAAAAGTTGTGGAGCAGCTGGTACTGGTACTACATGTAAAACAACTGGTACTACTTGTACATCATATACAACTTGTGAAGATACAACTTGTTCAGCATATGCACCAACATATTCTTGTTGTCAATCTGAAAGTACAGTTTCAGGAAATCCAGGAAATGGTGGTAAAAACAGTATTTCTTCAACTTTAAATGGTAAAAGTACTACTGTTAAAACAAATGCTACTGGAAGTAATAGTTCAAATGGTAGCTTAAAAATAACTTTTGTAAAAGAAGGGTAGATTGTATGAAAAAAATATTTATTGTATTATGTTTAGCTATTCTCTTAGCTGGATGTACTAATGATTGTGAAAAATGTGAAGTAAAAGAATGCGAAAAGTGTGAAACAAAAGAATGTGATGAAAAACTTACTTTTAATAAAACAGATTTAGAAGAAACTTTAGTTAATTATGGAAATTTGATTTATAATAATAAATATTGGATTAATGATAATACTAAGGCTGGTACTTATAGTATGACATTAAAAGAAATGTATGAAGTTAATGATTATGATATTTCTATGTTTTTAGATAATAAATGTAAATTAAATACTACTAAAATTGAATTTATTGTTAGTCAGGTTTCACCTAAATTTGAATACAAATTTAATCCTGTATTGGATTGCAAATTTAACTAAATTATAATTATAATTTATAAAACTTATTTCTTTTGTAAAATAAGTTTTTTTAATTGTTTTCATTTTGTAATTATGTTATTATTAATAATAGGTGATAATATGAAGGGGAAGATAAAGTTTATTTTATTATTGTTGTTATTTGTGTGTGGTACTGTTAATGCTAGTGGTAGTTTTAGTGATTATAATGGTAGTATAAGCAAGGCTAATAAGTATATATTAGACTTTGACAGATATAAATTATTTATTGATTCAAGTGATAAATATTTATATGATGGAAGTAATTTAAATAGTTCATCTTTATTTAAGAATGGTGGATTTATTAATACTTATGAATTCAATTCTACAATGATAAAGAATGATTCTTATTTGTCTACTGGTGCAAGATATTTTACTATGACTGAAAATGGTAATAATGTTGATGTAGTAAATGTAAGAATGATTGGTAGTTATAATAAGTATGATTCTTTTGAGTCAAGAGTTACAGAGTTTATTATTCCAAAAGCAGAAATCACAGGAAGTGGTACTCGTACTGATCCATGGGTATTTGTGAATATTAAGTATAATGTTACTGTTAATTTAGTCGGAGCAACTATAAATGGTTCTTCTTCTAAGACTCAAATTGTTGAAAATGGTAATTCTTTAAGTTTAAATATTGTTCCTGAAACAGGATTCATTTTAGCTAATTCAAATTGTGATAAAGGTGCTTTTGATAAGAAAACAAATGTATTATATTTTAATAATGTTAGTAGCGATATTACATGTAATTTAATATTTAAAACTTCTAAGAAAGAGTATGCTTATACTGGAAAGAGTGAAACATTTACAGCTGAAATGTCTGGTAAGTATAGAATTACTGCTGTTGGTGCTCAAGGAGCTGAATCAGGTGGTAAAGGTGGCCAAGTTATTGGTGATATCAGTTTAAATACTGGGGAAGTTTTAACATTAAATATTGGTGGAACTAATGGTTACAATGGTGGTGGAGCTTATAATAATAATCAATATGTTCAAGGTGGAGGAGCTACTACTGTTAAATATAATAATTCAAATGTAATAATTGCTGCAGGTGGTGGAGGAGGAGCTACTGGAACTGCAGGTGGTAGTGGAAACGGAAGTGGAGGTGCTAGTGTTGGTGCTGGTGCTGGACTTGCTGGATCAAACGGGGGAGGCGGAAGTAAGAGCCTTAACTATTCTACTAAAGTTAACTGTAGACAAACTGGTGGTGAGTGTATAAGATATACAACTGGTGAGTGTTGTCCTTGGGTTTGTAGTGGAGGCGGATATTTTTGTATGAGATGGTCTGATACTCCTGGAGCATATACTGGTAGTAGTGGTGCATGCGGAATTGTAGGGTGCATTGCTTGTAGTTGCAATGGTTCTTATGAATGTTCACCTTGTCAAGAATGTGCTGCTTATTCACCTGTAACAGAAACTTGTGATACACAAGTTACCTCTGGAAAAGGTGGTAATGGGGGTGCAAATGTTACTACTAATGTTATTACTAATGTAACAAAATCAAATGGTATTAATAGTGGAAATGGAAAATTGATTATTCAATATATAGGAGAGTAAAATGAAGAAAAAAGGAATATTAATTATATGTATAATATCAATTTTATTATTTACTGGTTGTAATAAAAAAGAACAAAATAATGATAATACAATAACTACTAATAAAACAGGGACTTTTTTCTTTGTTTCTAGCTTTTCTGATGTCTTACTTAGTTACGGAAATGAAATATTTGATAAAAAGGAATATTTGAATTATAAAACTGGCGATAATGAATATTATATTTCATTAGCAAATTTAAAAGAATTAGGATACGAAACTAGAATGTTTGTAAATGAAAAGACTTATAAAGAATGTGATTCTCAAAAAACAGGTATAACGATGAAAGTTACTGAAGATGGTACTTATGATATATCTGTATCTGCATATTGTGAATAATTTAGTTTTATGTTAAAATATGGAATCAGGTGATTTTATGAAGAAGATTATTTTAATTATTACATTATTTTTGCTATGTGGATGTGGTAAAAAAGATGATATAAAAAAGGAATTATCTATTTCAGAAATGAATGATATTTTATTTGAATATGGTGATAAGCTATATGAAAATGAAGAATATAAAAATTTTGATTTAGTTGACGGACAATATTATATTTCTTTAAGTGATTTGAAAATTAAATATAATTATAATTTTGATAATTTTATTAATGAAAAGACACATAAGGTTTGTAATAAAGAAACATCTGGTATTTATTTTGATGTTAATAATATTAGGAAACTTGAATATTATAAGAATCCAATTGTTATTGATTTAAAGTGTGAGTGATCACACTTTTTTGGTATATAAATTTTGATTGATAATATAATTTACTAGAGGTGAATTATGATTAATAGACAAAATATGTGGTTTTTAACTTTATTTTCATTAATACTAATATTAGGTGTATATTATATAACTTTACCAAGTGAGATATTTAGTAAAAATGGAATAGAAACGGTTAATAAGAATGTTGATGTTAAAGTAAGTGAAAATGATAAATTAGTTGCTTTAAGAGCTAGTAGAAATGAAAAGATTAGTACGGTTATGAGTGAACTTCAAGAAAAGATTGTTTCACCTTCATCAAGTGCTGAGGTTAAAAATACTGCATTTGAAGAACTTCAAGTTTTAAATTTAGCTAAAGGTAAAGAAACTTATCTAGAAGATAAAATATTAAATAAGTTTAAAATTAAATCTTTTGTTGAAATTAATAATGATAATATTAAGGTAACTATATCATCTAGTGAACATAATAATGAACTTGCTAATAATATTATGAGAAGTATTCAAGAGGAATTTAAGGATAAAAAGAATATAACTATTAAATTTGATAAATAGGCATTTTTCTTTCACATTAATGCCTTTTTTTCATAAATTATCAATGAAATGATTGTATTTATGAAAGAGGGTGCATCGTGGGAAATATACTAACTAAAAGAGAGAAAGATGTATTTTTATTGTTAGTTCAAAATAAAACAACTAAAGAAATTGCTAGCATTCTTAATATAAGTGAAAAGACAGTAAGAAATCATGTGTCAAATGCTATGCAGAAGCTTGGATGTAAAGGTAGAGCGGGAGCTGTTATTGAACTTCTTAAGTTAGGAGAAATTACATTATAAATGACTTTTTAAGTCATTTTTATTTTTATATAACATAATATTTAGTATGAATATGATTAAAAAATGGACAATTAATAAAATAGTGGTTGCGAGTGTATCTTTATTTTTATTATTTATGTTTTATTTAATACCAACTAAACCAAATATTGAAACTGAAGTAATTGAAAAAGAAGAAGTATTAAAAGAAAATGTTGTTTATTTACTTGATGAAGATAATTATGTTTCTAGAGTAGTGACATATTATGATAAAACTGATATAAAAGATATAATTAGAAATAAAATAGATACACTTACTAATAGTGATAGAAATAACTTTTATCCTTTGATTCCAAAAGGTACTAAGTTAAATGATGTTAAGGTTGAAAAAGATGCTGTATATTTAGATTTTAGTTCTGAAATACTTAGTGTAAATAAGTATATAGAAGAAGAAATGATTGAAGCAATAGTATATAGTGTTACTGAAATAAATGGTATAAATTCTGTATATATTGCTGTTGATTCTAAGGAATTAAAAAAATTACCTAATAGTTTGAAAGAATTAAATTATCCTCTTACTAGAAAATATGGTATTAATAAAAAGTATAATATAGATAGTTTTGAAAATATTGATACTACAACTGTATATTTTTCAAAGTCTAGTGATGATGATATTTATTATGTTCCAGTTACATATGTTACAAATACTAGTGGTGAAAAGATAGATATTATTATTGAAGAGTTAAAAAGTAGTATAAATAGTCAAGATAATTTAAATAGTTTTGTTTCTAATATGGTTGAAGTAGTAGATTATAATATAGATAATGATAAATTTAATTTAGTGTTTAATGAATATATATTTGGCGATTTAGAGAAAAATGTTATTCTT
The DNA here is from genome assembly GCA_934095805.1 of uncultured Bacilli bacterium. The sequence continues at coordinate 7,006 of CAKOKV010000036.1, forward strand.
GAAGAGGTTAAATATGTTATCTCAGCTTCTATATTTGAAAATTATGATGTAAAAGAAGTGATTTTTAATACTAAAAATCAAAAAAATGTTGCTGAAATAGTAAAAAAGTAAAAAAAAGGTTGAAAAATAAAAAATAATGGTGTATACTTTAATTTATCAACAGGAAGTTATGTCCTCGTAGCTCAGCTGGATAGAGCAACGGCCTTCTAAGCCGTCGGTCAGGCGTTCGAATCGCCTCGAGGACACCATATTTGATTTTAAAAATGCCTAGAAATAGGCATTTTTTAGTGTATTATCATAAATACTAAACTATTATGAATTATTATAGATTATTATTATTTTAGATGCATTTTAAGGCATTTTATGACAAAATGTCACATTTTTATGGCACATATATTTATAATCAATATATACAGGTATATAAGCCTTTTAGATACTTTACATAAGTTTCATAAGTTCTAATTATTTCATTTTTTAATAACGATCTCATTCCATTTCTTAAACCAATATATTGATTTATTAAGTAAATAAAAAGAGTGGATAACAATGTTATAAAAAACTCCACCCAATATTTAACTATTATATTAAACATACCTTATTTAATTATTTTCTTTAATTCTTTTATATTTAAATCATAATTTGACTTCATAGGCCCACTTATATAATTTAAATACTCTAATTTATTATCATGAACTATTGAAGTAATTATTAATTCATCATAACCATCTAAATCTAATATATCAATCTTTGAAATAAGATTATTTACACTATTATTTGTTTTTAAATAAATAATAATCATTAAATTATAAGAAATGATTCTTAAGTTGTTTGACAAATCTAATAAAGTATTAATGCTTTTTTCTTTAATTTCATTAATACTGTTTAGTATATCGTCATTTGCTTCTACTAAGATGTAACCATTAAAACATGCAAATACATTTTTAAAATATAAAACACTTTCATAATTTCCAATTTTAACTTTCTTTTTACTATATGTAGAATTATTAAAAAGTTCTAATAAATTATTGTAATTGACAATATTTTTTTCAATTTTCTTATTTTTCCCTATCTTAGATTTAATATTTGGAGAAAAACCAAAGGTCCCAGAATGTGGAATATAAAAACCACCTTTGGT
>CAKOKV010000037.1 GCA_934095805.1 uncultured Bacilli bacterium
CAAAATAGATGTAAAGTTTCTCAAACATTAATAGATAAAATGAGAGCAATGGGTATATTTAATAGTATGCCAGAAAGTTCTCAATTAAGTTTATTTGATTTTTAAAAGAGAAAACTCACTTATTAAAGTGAGTTTTATTTTATAAAAAGCTCATAAAAAAGAAGTGTTTTATCATTTTATTTCGAATAATAATATTAGAGGGAAAATATAGGCCTAAGTTCTCTTAAATAAGAAAGGAAAATAAAATGATAGAAGAAATAAGAAAAAAAGAAATAACAGCTATGAATGATAAAATGTTTAAGAATATTATGAAGACAGAAAGTGGTCAAAGATTATTAAAGGGAATTATAGAAGAAACTATAAAAGAGAAAGTAGAAGAAATGATAATACTTAATCCAGAACTTAAAGTACCAAATGTACTTGTAAAAGGAAGAACAGTAGATTTACTTATAAAAAATGGAAATAAGAGAATATTTATAGAAGTAAATAATATTTATAATGAAAATATTAGAAGAAGAAATCTTTCATATATGTCTAATCAATATTCTAATGATACGATGGTTGGAAAGAAGCAAAGTGAAACATATTATTATCAAATAAACATAAATAGAAGATGTAATTATACTGAATTAAATAGTGAATATTATATACAAAGTGATGATAAAAGAAAATTTGTAGAGAACTTTAAAATAATAGAATACAATATGGAAAAAATATTAAGTGAATGTTATAATGGAGATGTAAGTGATAAGCTATATTTATATTTATCAATGATAATAGCTAACTCTGAAGAGAGAAAAGAAATCATTAAAAATAATGGGGATGAAGTTATGGAAGATTTTAGTGAAAAACTAATGAATATGAGTGAAGAAGAATACTACAAAGGATGGATGAGTGTAGAAGAAGATAATGCTTATATGGATAAATTAGAAGCAAGAGAGTTTGGAAAAGAAGAAGGAATTGAAATTGGAAAAGAGAAAGCAAACCTATCTATAGCTAAAAAAATGCTTGAAAAGAATATGAGTATTGATGAGATTTCAGAATTAACTGGATTATCCATTGAAGAAATAGAAAAACTAATATAAAATCATTTTAGTCATGTTCGTATTTTATTGAAGTATTTATATTGGTTTTTGACCTTTTAATAGTTATTAAAAAACTAGAAATATAAACATTTAAGTGATAAAATGTTTGTAGGTGATTTGATGAAAGTAGTAGTTTTAGGAAGTAGTAGTAGTGGAAACTCTACATTTGTTAATATAAATAATATTAAATTTTTAATAGATGCTGGTCTTCCTTTTGGAAAACTTAAAGATGCATTATATGAAATAGGTGAGAATCCTGAAGATTTAAATTTCATAATTGTAACACACGCTCACTCTGATCATGTAAGAAGTCTTCATTCATTTAATAGAGTTTATAATACTAAAATATATATGTCTATTGAAACATTTAATGAATATAATAAAAAAGATTACATAAAGAATTATGAATTCTTTGATGAACTTGATAATATCATGGGTATTAAGTTTACTAAAATACCAATAAGCCATGATAAAAAAGGTTTCGGTTTCGTATTTGAATATAATGATAAATCATTAGTATATATGACTGATACTGGTATGATACATTCTAGATATCATGAAAAACTTAAAAATAAAACAATATACTTACTTGAAAGTAATCATGATGTAGAAATGGAAATGAACGGAAAAAAGTTTGAATATATAAAATATAGAAATATCGGGGATGAAGGACATTTATCAAATGAAGATTGTGCTAAATATTTAAATCATTTTATAGGTCCTAATACTAAATATATAATGCTTGTTCATATAAGTGAAAATGATAATACATATGAAAAAGCATATCAAGTTAATAGAGAAAGTATAGATAAAAATATTCCAATATATATAGCTTATAAAGATAAGGTTAGTGAATTTGTAGAGGTATGATATAAGAAAGAAGAATTCAAAACTAAATTTTAATAAGGAATATGTAATTAAGACACTCTTAAGAAGATGTTATTAAATACAGCTAATACATTTAAATCTGTTATGGAATATACTTGAAAAAAATAATTAATTGAGGTGATTATGTAAAAAATCACCTCTTTTCTTTTAAAAATAGTATTATTATGTTAAAATTAATTAGGTGACTGAAATGTATAGAAAAACATTTGTTGAAGTAAATATAGATCATTTAAAAGATAATGTATCTAATATTATAAAAAAATATAATGATTATAAATATTATATAGCTATGGTTAAATCAAATGCTTATGGTCATGGATTATATATTGTTAATGATTTAATTGATAGTGGTATTAATTATTTTGCTGTTTCATCTTTAGAAGAAGCAATTGAAATAAGAAAATATAATAAAGATATACCAGTGTTATGTGTAGAACCTATTGAAATTGATAGTGTAGATGCAGCTATAAAAAATAATATAACACTTACTATAATAAGTTATGATTATTTAAAAAGATTAATAAATAAAAATAAATCTTCAATGAAAGTTCATATTAAAATTGATACAGGTATGAATAGACTTGGTATAAGTGATAAGGATGAATTTAATAAAGTAGTTAGCTTAATTAGTAAAAACTCTAATATATATTTAGAAGGATTATTTACTCATTTTGCTACTCCTGGTATAAATGATATATATTTTGATTCTCAACTTAATAATTTTAAAGATATTACTAGTGATATAGATTTAAATAAAATACCTATTGTTCATTTGAGTAGTAGTTTTATATTACTAGCTCATCCTAAGATTGAGTTTGCAAATGGAGTTAGATTTGGAACAATATTATATGGTTATGATATAAGTCCTCATAAGTTATCTAATAGTCCAAAGGATATTTTAAGAAAAATAAGAAATAATTATTTAATTAAAAAATATAACATAAGTAAAACATATGATAATGTTTCTATTAAACTTACACCTGCTTTAAAAGTAAAAACTAATATTATACAAATAAAGAGAATAAAAGCAGGGGATAAAGTAGGATATGGAATGCTTTACACAGCAAAACAAGATGAAGTAATAGCAACAATACCTATTGGTTTTGATGATGGTATTGGAATTAATCATATAGGTAGATATGTTGTTATAAATAATAAAAAATATCCTGTGATTGGTGAAATATCTATGTGTATGATGAGCATACTAATAGATGATAGTATAAAAGTAGGAGATGAAGTAACTATTATGGGAGATGGTATTACACTTGGTATGATGTCAAGATTAAATAATACATCTATTCATAATACACTTGTTAATATTGGTAAAAATTTACCAAGAGTATATATTAAAAATAATAAGAAAGATTGTATTATAGAATACAATACGGAGGTAATAAAATGAGTCTTAAAAGTATGATGATAAGAAAGGTTAAAGCTATAAACTATGAAAAACTAAATAAATTAAGTAATGATATAGCTTTTCGTAATCATAAAACACAAGGTTATGTTAAAAGAGATATGATTAAAAACTTTATTAAATATGGTATTGGATATACTGATTATTTAAAAGGAGATTATATAAATTTAACAGAAGAACAAAAGAAAACATTTGTAACAACTAAAAGTTTTTATAAGATGTTAAAATACTTAAATGATGATGATTATATTTCTGTTATGAGAGATAAGATACTATTTAATAAAGTATTTAGAAATTATATTAAAAGAGATTTTTTAGATTTAAGAGTTGCTAGTGATGAAGAAATTAAGAAGTTCTTAAAAGGTAAAAAATATGTTTTTGCTAAACCACCAAAGGATTTTGGAGGACATCGCATAGAAAAGATAAAAGTTTCTGATATAAAAGATGCTAGTATATTTCATGTTGAACTTTTAAATAAAAAACTATATTTATTAGAAGAAGAAATAGTACAACATCCAGAACTTGATAAGTTAAATCCTTATGCGGTTAATTCATTTAGAATAGTTACTCTTGTTAAAGATAATAAAGCATATATACTTGCTAATGCTCTTAGAATTAATATTGATGATGCAATTGCTATTGGTTGTTCTGATGCTTTTATGAGACTTAATGAAGAAGGAAAGATTTGTAGTAGAGTAGTAGATGATGTTGCTAATGTTTATACAGAACATCCTATTGCTAAAATTAAATTTGATACTGTAACAGTTCCTTTTGTTAAAGAATCATTTGATATGGCATTAAAAGCTGCTCTTGAAGTACCAGAAGTTAGATATGTTGGTTGGGATATTGCTATAACAAAAGATGGACCAGTAATTATGGAAGGTAATGAATATCCAAGTTATGGTCTTGTACAATATTATTTGTTTAATGATGAACATGAAGGTCATTTAGCTCAAATATCTAAGATATTAGGCGAAGATGAAATGAAGAAGATGAAATTATGAGAAAACTGAAAAAAAACACTTTTATTCAAGGAACTCTAGTTACATCTGCAATATTAATCATTATAAAGATATTAGGTGCATTATATGTAATACCTTTTTATGGAATAATAGGTACTAATGGTGGAACTTTATATAGTTATGCTTATAATATATATAATTTATTCTTGAATATATCTACTGCTGGTATTCCCATTGCTATATCAATGATAATAAGTGAATACTTAACTCTTAATATGTATGATGCAAAAGAAAGAGCTTATAAGATAGGTAAGAAGATGATAGGAGTTCTTGCCATTGTATCATTCTTAGTAGTATTTTTAGGAGCAGATATAATAGCTAAATTCATTATAAGTGATATATCAGGTGGTAATTCTATTCATGATATTGCTACTGTTATAAGAGCTGTTTCATTTTGCTTAATAATCATACCTTTTTTAAGTGTACTAAGAGGTTATATGCAAGGACATAAGTTTATTACTCCAACTTCTTATTCTCAATTGATTGAACAAATTGTAAGAATTGTTATTGTACTTTTAGGATCTTATGTAGTAATAAAAGTACTTGATAAAGGAATAACTAACGGAGTAAGCATTGCATTGCTTGGTGCTTTCTTTGGAGGGTTATTTGCATATTTATATTTACTTATTAAAGTTAAAAAGAATAAAGAAGAATTTCCAATATCAAAGAAAAAAGATGCTGTAAGTAATTCAGTTATTGCTAAAAAGATACTTAAATATTGTATTCCTCTTATAATGATATCTATTGTTGATAATTTATATACGATAGTTGATGTTAAACTTATTATAAAAGGACTTCATATGGTAGGTTATACTGCTATGGAAAGTGAAATGATGTCTTCATTAGTATCAACTTGGGCACCTAAAATATGTACTGTTATTATAGCTATTGCTATTTCACTTACAACAAATATAATTCCTCATGTAACTTCAAGTTTTATCAAAAAAGATATGAATGAAGTTAATAGAAGATTTAATCAAGCAATAAGTACAATGTTAATTATTACTATACCAATGGCTTTAATGTTACTTATGTTATCAAATGAAAGTTATACATTATTCTATGGTGCTAGTAAATTTGGATCAACTGTACTTAAAGTATCAGCAATAAGTCATATATTCTTTGGAGTATGGAGTGTTATAAATACATGTCTTCAAAGTATGAGAAAATTTAAAATTGTTTATATAAATTCTATTGCAGGTTTAGTAGCTAATGCTATTTTGGATATTCCACTTATATTATTATTTGATAAAGTTGGTCTTCCAGCATATACTGCAACAGTTGTATCAACTATAATAGGTTATACTATTTCAATAACAATAGCATTAATATATTTAAAGAAAGAAATGAAATTTACATATAAACCAACAATAAACTTATTAAAGAAATTATTGTTACCTTGTATATGTATAATTATTCCAATAACAATATCAAAAATATTTATTACATTTGAATATACAAGACTTACTTCATTTATTTCACTTGGTGTTCATGGAGTAATTGGTGTAATAATTTATTTAGTTATTTCTTATAAAAATGGTGCTATTAACGATACAATAGGTAATTCATTTATAGATAATATATTAATTAAATTACATCTTAAAACTAAGAAAAATTAATTTCTTAGTTTTTAATTTATATAAAATATGTTATTATTAATAATAGAGGTGAACATATGAATAAGAAAGGATTTACATTAGTAGAGTTACTTGCTGTTATAGCAATATTAGCTATACTTGTTATTATAGCTTTACCTAATGTACTTAGTATGTTTAATAATGCTAAAAAGGATATATTTTTGACTGAAGCTAAAAATATTTATAAAGAAGTAAGTAAAAAATATATTAGTGAAACTATGAGGGGTAATAAAGTTACAAAAATATCTAATGATAAAAATAAGTTAGATTTAGAATCTAATAATTTAGAATATGGTATTAGTTTAGATAATGAAGGTAAAGTAAAGTATTTTCAAGTTAGTGATGGAACTTATTGTATAAGTGGTAAAATAAGTAATTTAAGTGAACTTACTATTGATAAAATAAGTGATGGTGCTTGTAGTGAATATGATGATATTTCACCTGAACCAATTTATTGTACTTTTGATGGAAATATGGTACAAGGTACTGAATATGTAAATGGACAATATACTTATAGATATAAATCATCAGGAAAATACACTAATACTGGAATATCTTGGACTAATATTTCAGTTGATGGATGGGGAGTACAACTTACTGATAAAACAAGTACAGAACCAGTAACAAGCAAGTTATGTACATATATAAATGATAAGCCAGTGGTCTCAATGGCTTATATGTTCCTTAATAGTCAAGCATCGGCGATAGATTTAAGTAGTTTTAACACAAGTAAAGTCACTAACATGAATTATATGTTTTGTAGAGTTAAAATTACTGATTTAGATGTGTCTAATTTTGATACAAGTAAGGTTACAAATATGAGTTCAATGTTTTCTAATACTAAAGCTACAATACTAGATTTAAGCAATTTTAATACTAGTAAAGTTATAGGAATGGATAGTATGTTTGTAAAGAGTAGTGCAACTAAAATTATTTTTGGGGATAATTTTAATACAAATAATGTTGTTAGTATGAGAGGAATGTTTAATATGAGTAATGTGACAAAGTTAGATTTAGGTAATTTTGACACAAGCAAAGTAACTGATATGAGTTATATGTTTTCAAATGCTGCATTAACTGAATTAGATGTTAGAAATTTTAATACAGGTAAAGTTATTGATATGAGTGCAATGTTCCAATTTTCTAAAATTAAAATATTAGATTTAAGTAGTTTTGATACAAGCAAAGTAACTGATATGGGATGGATGTTTAATACTAGTGAAACAACAAGCATTGATTTAAGTAATTTTGATACAAGCAAAGTAACGGATATGATGTATATGTTTTATAGTAATTCTAATTTAAAAACTATATATGCAAGTAATAAATTTAATACAAGTAGTGTTTCTAATAGTTCTAATATGTTTAAAAATTGTACATCATTAGTTGGAGGTTCAGGTACAATATATAATTCAAGTAAAATTAATAAAACATATGCTAGAATAGATGGTGGAACTAGTAGTCCTGGATACTTTACTGGAAAATAGGTTATAATAAGAATAAGTTTAATAAAACTAAGAAAAATTAATTTCTTAGTTTTTAATTTATATAAAATATGTTATTATTAATAATAGAGGTGAATGTATGAATAAGAAAGGATTTACATTAGTAGAGTTACTTGCTGTTATAGCAATATTAGGTTTGATTGTTACTACTGTTAGTATAGCTGTTACTAAGATTTATAATGATAATATTAAGAAAACAATGATAGTTCAGGAGAATAATATTGCTAGTGCATCAAGAAATTATCTTGATGATTATTGTTTTTCTCCACTTGATGGTAACTATATTTGTCCTAAATCATATGATAATACTACTGATAATAAGTATATTTGTTTAAGTGATTTACAAGAAAATGAAAAAGACAATTATATAAATAAGGTAACTTATAAAAATGAAGATTGTAAAGGTATAATAGTTTTTACTAAAGATGATGAGGGTGGATATACTAAACCAACTACATATTTATATTGTGATTATGATAAAAATAAAAACACATATAATTATGTGACTGACACATCATTAGATGTATCAAAATATCCAAGGTGTAATATAAGTGGTGGTGTAAGTGGTGAAGATGAAACA
>CAKOKV010000038.1 GCA_934095805.1 uncultured Bacilli bacterium
GTTTGGTACAAGAGAATATTATAATGAAAATAAACTTAGGTTATTCCAAAATCATACTAGTAAAAATATAGCTATTATTAATAAAGGAAATGCTGATGCATTTAGAATTACTAAAGATATTAAAAGTACAAAGAAATATTTTACAAGTAAAGAAAAGATTGATGGATGCTATTTAGAAGATAATAAAATATATTATTATGGTGAAGAAATAATTGATACAAGAACTGTTAAATTACAAGGAAATCATAATTACGAAAATATTATGTGTGCAATTATGATTGCAAAAGAACTTGGAATTTCTAATGAAGTAATGGTTCCTGTTATTAAAGAATTTAGTGGAGTTGCTCATAGAATAGAATATGTTAGAACATTTAATGGTAAAGATTTCTATAATGATTCTAAGGCAACTAATATAACTTCTACTCAAATAGCATTATCAGCATTTAAAAAACCAACTGTTTTATTATTAGGTGGTTTAGAAAGAAGACAAAGTTTCTTTGAACTAAAAGATTATTTAGAGCATACTAAATTAGTTATTTGCTATGGAGAATGTAAGAATAGAATTAAAGAAGAGATGGATGAAATGAATATTAAATGTTTCGTTGTTGATACTTTAAAAGAAGCTGTCTTACTAGCAAATGAAAATAGTAGTTCAGGAGATGTAATATTATTAAGTCCAGCTGCTGCTTCTTGGGATCAATATGCTAAATTTGAAGATAGAGGAGACGAATTTAAAGAAATAGTAAGAGGTTTAGAATAACCTCTTTTTTTATAAATAAAAATAGATATTTCTATCTATTTTAAAGTAAAACTATCATTTATAAGTAATGTACTATATAGAAATAATACAGATTCTTTATTTAAAGGATATAGTTCTTCTATTATATAATCGTTATATAAATATAAGTTATTGTAATTATTTTTGGTAAATAAGTCTATATTTATTTTTATTTTACGAAAACTATCTCTACCAACAAATTGATCTGTCATATATTTATCTAATGTATTAAAATATGTACCATCTATTAAAGAATTGTATGTAATTTTTGGTAATTTTTCTAATTTTCTTCTTTCACTATACGATATATCATCATCTTTTTTCAAAATGTTTACAATCATAAAAGTAAATAAAAATGTAATAAATATTAATGATAAAACAATTTCTTTAACTTTATTATTCATTCTACCTTCTTAAAATTAAAGCACCTTTACGGTGCTTATGTTATGCTACTGGTCTTTGATCTGTTAAAAATTCATCACTCGTTTTTTCAAGTTCTTTACCAATATCATTATTTACATATTCTTTAAAATTGTCATATACTATTTTAGCCCAATCAGCATCTGTCATTATAAAGAATATTACATCTCCATTGTTAGTTATATATAATTTTTCAGCTGTTACACATATCCATTTTCTAGTGTTAACATTATCTAATATTTCTTGTTTAATTGTATCAACAGAAGCACCATCTTTTACTTTTATAGCTACTGTTGAGAATGCTTGTGATGACATCATTGGTTCAGATGCTACAATCCATTCAATACTTTCATTAGATTTTAATCCAGTAAATGAAACTACCTTATTTGTATCTGTTACATCTACTTCAAATGTTTCAGTATTTGGTAAATCATTACTATTTGTTATTTGTTTTAACATAGTTTTACCATCATTAATTGTCTTTATTGTGCTTTCACTATTCTTCTTATTTAATAATACAAATGCAAACACAACAATTAATAATACTGCTACTATGATTATTATTAATATCTTAGTTTTTTTTCATTTGCTCTTCTATATTTCATCTATATATTTTGGTTCACATGTTAAATTAATTTGTAAACTCTTAAGCGTTTTCTTATCACCATTAGTTACTATATATGTTGCATGTGCTTCACAATACTTTAATTTTTTCAAACTATTTAAAGCCTTTTCAAGAATTGGATTTGTTGCTGAACAAATACTAAGTGCTGTTAAAACCTCTGGCAATTGAAGTCTTATTTCATTATTATTAAGTTCTTTTTTCATTTTAAGCATTGGTTCTAAAACCTTAGGTGATAATAATAACATATCATCAGGTATTTTATTTAATTCTTTTATAGCATTTAATATTAAACTACTTGCTGGACTTAATATATCAGTTTGCTTTCCAGTAATTATTTTTTTCTTATTTATTTTTAATGATATAACTGGTTTATTTTCAAGTTCACTTTTCTTTATAGCGGGTGCTATTACATCTAAATAATTTTCATCAATATTAAGTTCATTCATAAGAAGTTTTACTTTCATATAAGAATCTTCATCCGTAAGACCTAGTTTATAGTTGTTCATTTCATTATAATATCTTCTTACTATTTCTTTCTTAGCTGCTTCTTCTACTATATCATTATCTTTAATACAGAAACCTATCATATTAACACCCATATCAGTTGGTGATTTATATATATCTGTATTTGATACTTTATTTAATATACTCCTTAATACCGGGAACATTTCAATATCTCTATTGTAATTTACAGCTGTTTCACCATAAGATTCTAAATGAAATGGATCTATCATATTAACATCTTTAAGATCTGCTGTTGCAGCTTCATATGCTAAGTTTACTGGATGCTTTAATGATAAATTCCATACAGGAAATGTTTCAAATTTAGCATATCCTGCATTTTTACCTCTTTTATGTTCATGATATATTTGTGATAAGCAAGTTGCTAGTTTACCACTTCCTGGTCCTGGGGCATTTACAAGTATCAATGGTTTAGTAGTTTCAATATATGGGTTTGCACCATATCCCTCATCACTTACAATAGTATCCACATCTGTTGGATAACCTTTTGTAAATGTATGAATATATGTTTTAATACCCATTCTATTTAATTTTTTTATAAATTTATCAACACTAATTTGATTCTTATAAAGAGTTATAACTACTGAATTTACTGAAAATCCCATCTTCTTAGAATTATTAATTAATTTCAATAATTCTGTATCATAAGTAATTCCATATTCTCCCCTAGTTTTATTTTTCTCAATATCGCCTGCATTAATGCAAAAAATTATTTCTAAATCGTTTTTTAATTCTTTAAACATACTTATTTTAGCATCATTTTTAAAGCCCGGTAATACCCTTGCTGCATGACTATCATCAAATAGTTTACCACCTATTTCTAAGTATAATTTGTCAAATAATTTGAACCTTTCTCTAATTTTAGCACTTTGAATTTTTACATATTTTTTGTTATCAAAACCTTCTTTCATTTATTTTTACCTCACTATTATAAGTATAACAAAAAATAAAAAAAAGAATAGTATATTTTATTCTTTTGATTCAAAAACTTTATAATATTCTTTTGCTTTTTCTATATCTTTTTCAATATTTAAAACTTTACATCCATTTTCATAATAATATTTAGCTAAATTATAATAAGCATATTTATATCTTTCATTAATTGGACATTCTATTGACTTACTATAATAAATAAATGCTCTTTTTAAATCACCTTTTTCTCTATAATATTCTCCTACTTTATTAAGAGCCCAGCTTTCATTTAAATCAGCACTTACAAGGTAATATTTTAGTGCTGTTTCTTCTTTACCTTCATTTTCATATATCTTACCCAAGTTATTAAATGCATATGCATAACCATGTTCACTGGCAATTAAAAAATATTTTTTAGCAAGTTCTATATCCTTTTTATTATCTTTGTTTATACCTTTTAAATAGCATATACCAAGAGTATTATATCCAGCAACACTTCCTAATTCAATTGATTTATTTAAGTATTTCCACATTGTATCAAAATTAAATTTAACTCTTTTTGTTAACATCAAGTTTGCTACCATCCAACAACCTTTAGGATGATTTTTATTTGCTGCTCTTAAATAATAATTATAAGACTTATCATAATCTTTTTTACCACTTATACTACCATCAAATTCTAGTGCTCCAAGTTCAGCATTAGCATACATATTATCTTTCCTAGAAAGTTCTATTAATGAATTAACATAACTTTCGCCAAAATATAGTTTTACTTTTAAATAATCATTTAATTCCTCTTTGTTTATCTTAATATTAATATCTTGTGTATAAACCGGTTGAGTATTTTCAAGAATAGCATAATTTAATAACTCAATAATCGAATTAAATGAATCCATATTTTTAATTTTTTTAATTCTTTCTTCATTAATGTGTTCATCTTTCTCTGCTATTAAAAGTAATTCATTAATTACTTCTTTTAATTTATTATTAGTGTTTATTATATTTATTGATTCATCATTTAATACATAAACTTTATCATCTAATATACTTATTAATTGTAATATTATTGGCAAATATAATTCTTTATTGCCAGCTTTTAAATCCTTATATATTTTTTTATACTCTATTCCTATTGGTCTATAACCTATACAATAATTATTAACTGTTGTTACAGTAACTGAATTAACTCCAAAAAGAGCAGAAAAAACTTCCACTTGCATTGCTGTTTTATTACTTGAAACTTTCTTTATTGTATTAATAATATTTCCAAGAGATAAATAATTATTATTATCATTCATTTTAATATAACTTTTTTTCATGCTTAAATTATATCATAATATGTAAAATTTTACACATTTTATTTGTATTTAATAAAAAGTGTGATATTATGAAGATAAGGAGAAGGTATGAAAAAATTTGTTAATGGAAAAGAAATCGATGTTGATGTTATTGGTGGATTTGAAATCGAAGAACTTGGAAAAAAGTATGTAGTTTGTTCTTATGATGACGATCCTACTAGTGATGAACAATTAGTTATGATTTTTGAAATTGAAAACATTGATGGTGTTGAAAATCTTGTTTCAATTAAATCTGAAGAAAAAGAACTTGTTTTGAAATTCTATAATTCTTATAAACAAGCTTTATTAGGAGGTGAAAACAATGAATGAGTTTCCAGATGCTATTGTAGTTACTGAAAAGAAAGAAAATGTTAAAACTATGAAAGAAAAAGCTCAAACAAGTAAGACTGTATTTGAGTGTATATATGAAGCCGGTGACGGTATTACTAAGGTTGCTAGTAAAGCACTAATTATTTCTTTACTTTCACCATTTGATTTTGAGGGACCAGTTATTGAAATTGTAAGTGCTGTTGCTACAGGTATTGGCTTATTAACTAAAATTGTTGGTAAAACAGGAATTAAGATTTCAAATAAACTTTTAACTAATGGTAGTGATAAATCTGAAGAAGTTTCTGATGTTGTTACTAAAGAAGATGAAGCTAAAATTTCAAATTTAGTTGAAACTATTAAAGCTAAAAGAGAAGCTAAAAAAGCTGAAAAAGCTGCTGCTTTATAATAAAAAGAAGCTAACTAATAATTAGCTTCTTTTTGATTGCATTATTTTATTTCTTCTAAATATTCTTCTCTACTAATTCCATATTCTCTCATATCTTGAATACCACCATAATAATAGAAATATGATTTAGGTCTTGTTCCTTCATATTTAAGTCCTATATTTTCCATTACTTTCCATGTAGCTGTATTATCTTTAGCTCCACATGACTCTATTCTATTAAGTTCTAAAGTTTCAAAAGCAAATTTCATTATTCGTCTAGATACTTCTGTTGTATATCCTTTTCCCCATTCATCTTCCCTTATCCAATAATCAATACCTGCGGTTTTTGCTTTCTTATCATGCATAGTTAAATAAACAGTTCCAAGTAACTTATTATCTTCTTTTTTAACAATACTCCATCTATAATAATCTTTGTTTTCATAAGCGGATTCATTAAAATATTTTATACTCTTTTCTGGATTATTACCTAGCTTTGTAGGTCCTAAATATTTTCTTAATTTTGGATTTAGTTGTATAAAGAAAAACTCTTCAAAATCTTGTTTTGTAGTTTTTCTTAATAAAAGTCTATTCGTTTCAAGAACAATTGTCCCAGTATGATTTATTTCTTCGTATGGATAGCCTTTAATATCAATAGTATTATTATCTACATCATAATGTTCATTAATATAATTAACTTCACTATTTTCAATAATAATAAATGATTTATCAGGAAGTGCTGTTATTTTTTGTAATTTACTTACTTCAAATATTTCTTTTAAATAATCTATATTTTTAAAATCAAGATGTGGATAAATACATATATCAGTAAGTCCGATTCCTTTATATCTAATCATTGTTTTATTTTCATCTTCATCTCGATATATAACATCTTTTGCCATGTTTATACTTCCAGCAGAAACACCAATAGTTATACCATCTCTATCTAATAAAATCTTAGCAAGATCGTATTCATTTATATGGCTCATTTCTTTTTTAGGATCTCCTCCCATTAAAAATACAATGTCACTATTTTTTACTATCTCTTTACTTTCTTCCTTATCAGTTCTACAGTCAATAATATTTATTTTGTTAAATCTTATACTAATATCTTTAAAAAATTTAATTAATTTATCAACCATTAAATCATTTTTTTCATTATCATAAAAATCAGATGTAATAAATGATATAGATAATCCTGTTTCTACTAATCTAGATAATTCCTTTGTTTGGCTTAATGTAAACCCTTCTTCTTTATTAATTCCACTAAACATTATAATTTTTTTCATATAAATTTCACCACTTTTATTATATCAAATTATGTTAAGATTTAACATTTTAGTTTTTATATGTTACAATTAATATACAACTTATACTATGAAAGGAAAATAAAATGGGAAAAGTTAATGATTATATTAATAAATTAATTAAATTTATAAAAAATGAAAAACCAGAGAATAAAGAAAAGCCTTGGCTTAAATATTATGGAGATGTTCCAGAAAGTTTAAATTATTTTAATGGTAGTATGTATGATTATTTAAAAGATACTGCTACTAAAAATGAAAAAAGATCTGCTTATTCTTATTATGGAAATGAGGTTACATTTAAATCTTTTATGAAAAAGATTGATAAGGTTGCTTCTGCATTAAAAGAATTTAATATTGTAGAAAATGAATGTGTTACGATATGTATGCCTAATACACCAGAAAGTTTTGCTTTGATTTATGCAATTAATAAGATTGGTGCTATTGCTAATATAATACATCCATTATCTTCTACTAAAGATATTGAAAGGGCTTTATCAGAAACTAATAGTTCAATTATATTTTGTTCTGATGTTGCTATGCCAAAAGCAAGATATATTAAAGTTAAACACTTTATTATGGTACCAACTAGTGAAAGTTTAGGTACAATACTTAAAACTTTATATAATTTAAAATCTTCTTTAAATATGCAACTTGAAGAAGGAATGCTTACTTGGAAAGAATTTTTAAATTATGCTACTAATGATGATAATTATGTTAAAAGAGAAGCTAATAGTCCTGCTGCTATAATATATAGTGGTGGTACTACTGGTAAACCAAAAGGAATAATAATTTCTAATGCTAATTTTAATGCTATGGCACTTCAAACAGCTTCTGTTTGTGAATATATTAGGCCAGGATATTCTGTACTATCTGCATTACCAATATTTCATGTATTTGGTCTTGCATTGTGTACACATACTTGTTTAGTTACTGGAATGAAATGTATTATTGTTCCACAACTTAATACTAAAAAAATCAATAAAGAACTTAAAAAATATAAACCAAGTGTTTATCCAGCAGTTCCATCACTTCTTAAAATGTCAATTAATGGAGGTGATCCTGGTTTTAATGCTTTTAAAGATATAAAAGTAGTTGTAGTTGGTGGGGATTATTTATCTCCAGCTTTAAAAAAAGAATTCGAAGAATATTTGAAAAGTCATGGTAGGTCTGCAGTTGTTAAGGTTGGATATGGTCTTTCTGAAGCATGTGGATTTTGTTGTTGTACAGCAGAAGTTGATGAGAAATATGTAAAAAATGGTACTCTTGGAATACCAAATCCAGATATGATTGTTAAAATATTTGAACCAAATAGTGATATTGAAAAATCATATGATGATGTTGGTGAAATATGTGTTACTGGGCCTACACTTATGATGGGATATATTAATGAAGATGAAGAAACTAAAAATACACTAGTTGAACATTCAGATGGTAAAGTATGGCTTCACACAGGTGATCTTGGA
>CAKOKV010000039.1 GCA_934095805.1 uncultured Bacilli bacterium
TTTTCATCAGTATCAGGATTTATTCCTTGATAAATTTTTATTTTTTTATCAAATCCTCTATTTAGTGCTTCCTTATTTTTAATTTCCGATAATAAAGCTAAATTACCTAATGTATGCATATATAAATTGCCGTTTTCTACATCTATGTAATCCCACTCATCCTCTTTATCAAATTTTTGTGGTAATATATGATCTATAGTAATAGATTTATCTATTTCAATAAAATCAATCTTTTCATCTTTTTTTAATTCATAATCCAAAGACATTAATAACGGCTTTAACCATTTTTCCCCATAAACCATATCATCTTCTAAAGCTATGTAGGTATCCATAATAAAATGTTTTTCATTTATTACTTTTTCCATTGCTAAATATATATCTTGTATATCCTTATTTGCAATTATATATCCTAGAATTGTAAATGAAATCTGTTTTATTTGATTTAAATTTTTTCCTGATATTAGAGCTAAATAATAAAACCTTTGTAATATTTCTAATAATCTTTGGAAGTCTTTATATTTTACATATTCTGCAGAAGCTAATAAAGTAATTATATAGAATTTCCATGGTAAATACCTTAAACTATATATTTTTGCATTTTTTAATTTATAAACATTTTTTATAGAGTCAGAAAAATTACTCATTTCATTTACTAAGTCATCGACCTTATTACTTTCAATAATATCTTTCATTTCATCAGTCAGCTGTCTTTTTGGATTTGACTTAAGTTTAAAATATTCAAAATAAACCATAAAATCATCTACAGTATAATTATTATCTTTGGCATTATTTTCAATTTTTGCCCATGCAGATTCAAAATTTTGTATGCCTTGTTCATCATTATTATATTTAGTCAATAAATATGATTTAATTATATCTGATGATGATAATTGCATACCTCTATCATTCATTACTTGAAACAATTTTATTGCAAAAGATTCATTAGTACATACGATTTTAATTATATTAACATTATAAAATATATAGTTTACAAACTCTCCCAAAATATTTTTATTTTGCTTTTCATCATTCTGCTTTAATTCATTTAATTTTTCGAAAAAGAAACAAGCTGTGTTAATATATTTAAATCTTGGTTCATTTAATTTTAATTCTTTATCTGTAGGTTTCTTTATACATGAAAAATCATTACAATCTTTTATGCAATTAATAAATACAGCATTATAATCTTTATATGTTTGCAATTGTAGTTTATCTCTACCATTTTCATTTTTTATCCTGTTATTAACTATTGCACTTGTAACAACAGGAGTCTCAGAATTTTTTTCAACATTACTATTTATTTCATTAAAATTTTTAGCAATTACATTTAATAAAATCATAAGTGTTGTGATTCTTTGCTGTCCATCAATAATATCTGAATAAATTGTTCCTTTCTTATCAACAACAACAATTGAACCTAAAAAATAACAATCATTCTCTTCACTTTTATTACAAAAAGCATCCCACAAATCTTCCCACAAATCATTTAAGTGCTTATCTTGCCATGCATACTGTCTTTGATAATTAGGTACTCTATATATTCTTTCAGAATTGAAAATCTGACTAATTGTTTGATTTTCAGGATTGAATGTTTCACTACTATTCATTTTTTTCCTCCATTTATACTATATTTTAACCTTACAAATAAACAAAATTTCTTTTAAATTTGTATTCTTTTCCGTCCATGAATTAGTTTTAAATCTTCTATATAATGTATTATACATTTTAGTTTTACCTTTTTTATTTAAAGTTTCCATTATGAAGTCAGAATCTAATATCCCTTCTGTGCTATAACTCATAACTATATAATTTGATTTAATACTATCAATTAATTCTATGAATTCTTCTTTTACATATTTCTTTATTGAAAATTTAGATTTTTGATTCTCATAATTTCTTAACCCTGTTTTTCCATTTAATTTTTGATGGTCATTTACAACAATACTTTCCAGAACACTAAAATATGCTGGATACTGTCTCGTATTATATGGTGGATCTAAATATACAATATCAGCTTTATCTTGATTTTTTACAAAATTAATAACATCGCATGTATACATCTTAATTTCTCCACTATGAATAAACTCTGGTTTTTCAAGTTTCATTTCTTTTAATGCCATACTTCTCCATATCTTTAAATATGCTCCATAAGTCCCAGCAGTATTTGAAACAAAATCTGCTGAATTCATTAAGATTCCTACTAAAAAATTATATTTATCACTTGGTAGAATGTCCTTCCATTCATCTATTTTATTTCTAATCGCATCAATTTTCTTTGCATTTGAACTACTAAAAAATTTTCTTTTATACTCTCCTTCTTCACAAAAATTATCAAAAAAATACCCTTTTTTTCCTTCTAAACTATTTAAATATTTTAGTATATCGTCTAATTTTTCATATCCTATTAATTCTTTTATTTCATTAAATTCAGGCTCTTCTCTAAAAAATAATCTTCTATATTGTTCAGCTATAGCATAGTTCATATTATCACATGATAACACTTTACAATTATTTTTTAAAAAAAATTCACTAACACTACCTGTCCCAGAAAACAAGTCATAAACCTTAACATTTTTATACTCTACTTTAAAATCTTTAAGGCAATCTTCAATAAAGCCTATTAGTCTACATTTATTTCCTATATATTTCATACTATACCTCTAATACAATCATCCTAATATTATATTCCACATTTTCATTATCTTCTTCAATAACTACAACATAATCAACATGTTTTATTTCTCCACTACGCACTCTCCTTACTATTTCTAATCCCATTTCAGCTATACCTTTAAAAAGTATAAAAGATTTATATTTTAAATTAATGCCAATTTTTTTATCTATGATTTCAATTAATCTATTGATTCTCTCTATCTCTGAATTAAATCTTTCATCATTTTTAAATGATAAATAGCTCGCTTTACTCTCGCCTACATAATATGTTCCCTGATTATAATATAATTGATGGTTTTTAGGAATATAATATGCTATATCAGGTCTATCGTCATCCCTTTTTAAATAAAAGAATTTATTTGTAGGATATAATTTAAAATCTGACCAAGAACCACATGGTGGATTTACAAACGATGGCTTTATATTTTCCATTTTTAATATTGTCTCAAAAAAACATGTAACATTATCTTCAGTTATTTCTTCCTCATATTTTTTTCTAGAATCTTTTACGGCTTTGTCACAATTTTTATCTAACACATTTAAATCTCTATCTACAAAAATAGTAGCATAATCATTAATTGATTTATATATTTTCATATTTTTAGCATAGGTTGGATCATATTCATTTTCATTAGAATGATCCATTAAATATATAATACAATTTATTTCACCAAAAGATTGTTTATAAAGTTCATGAAATGCTGGTATTCTTCCATTGTATGGATCTGGTAATGCTAATTTTCCTTTTTTAGTAAGTTTTAATAAAATAATTATCGTTGGAATATTTAAGTTAAGTGAATCTTCCCAAAAGTAATCTCCTGTTTTCTTTATCTCACTCAATCTATCAACTAATCTTGGTGTATCAAATGTTATACCTACTGGGCATTTAGGTGATAACTGATAAAATTCGATATCATATAATTGATTTTTTATATATTCACCTATTCCAACTTTTTTACTGTTTATTTTAAACTCTTTTGCCGATACTGGATTCCATGGAGATATATCATGAAAGAATAATGGATAATTTTTATCTTTTTTTACTATTTTCTCTACTATTTCATTTTCAAAATCATCTTTTCTTAATAATTCTAATGTTTTTAGTGGTACCTCATTTTCCTTTACTCTTTCAATTTCTTTTTTATAATAATATTTCATGTCGTAAAAACATTTTTTTAAGTTTTCTTGTGCTTCTTTTGAATCTTGTCCATAAACAATTAAGCTTAAAATATAACTTAATGCTTCTCTTCTTGTATCTATCATTTTTGATCCATCAATATTTATTATATTTTGTGTTATATCTTCATGATCATATAATGATAATATTGCTGGTGTAGAATATTCAATAGATAATGAAAAAAAAGATAATACTAGAAGAGGACTTGGCTTTCTTATAGTATTCTGTGAAATATCTTTTTTTGAATAGTAAGCAAAAAATATAAATGGAAAGTCATTTTCTAAAAAATTCATTATTCTCCCGTGCCTTTGCCATGTAGCGTTACCTACGAAACCTGTTTCAGTATTTTCAATTCCACATACAATTTTATCTTCATTTTTCGAATATATTACAACATCAGGTTTGTCTATCTTATATATTATTTGTCTAACTAATCTTGGCAACTCACCATTATGATAAAAAGAACATATTATTATTGTATGTTTTACCCCTTTTATATCATATATGGATATATAATTAGAGATCCCGTTATATCCTCTTTTTATTAACTTCATTTCTTTATTGTATTCTTCTAACCAAAATAATATATGCATTCCTTCTTGTAAATTATCACAATAAAAATAAAATACTTTACTATTTTCATATTCTTCTTTTTCTAAATTTTTGAATTTGTATTCATTTTTTGGTAATAAACTCCCCATACTTATACCTCTCTCCTAAATATTAATATGTTTTGATGGATCATTGATGGTACATATGCTCTAGGATATCCAAAAACATGTAGAGATTTACTGTTGTCCACCCAAATTATATTAGATTTCATTTTTAAATCTTCTGCTTCCTTTATTTTCATAGCTAATTCTGCTGATAAAAAATGATATTCTTTATCTCTATACATGTCACCTATAAATATTGCCATATATTTTCCCATTTTTAGTTTTCTAGATGCTTTATATATTATATCATACATTTGTTGTAGCCATTCTTCTTTTGTTTGATTTTTTGTATCATTATCAAAATTATTAAGTTTTGATTGTTTTATCTTCTTGTTTCTTGTATGTTTCAATGTATCGATATTCCAATAAGGTACATCAGTTAATATAAAATCTATTGAATCATTTTCAATCAAGTCTAATTTTTTTAATGAATCACCTAATATTGTTTTTTGTTCCTTTAAATTTTCTAATTTGTTAACTTCTTTGTATATTTCTATCCATCTTTCGGTGATATCTATTCCTATTGCTTCTCTATCTGTAAGACTTGCGCCAAGTAATGTTCCTCCCACCCCCATAAAAGGGTCTAAAATCAAATTTCCCTTTTTGGTAAATATTTTTATAATATCTGCACATAATTCTGGTGGTTTTTGTCCTCCATGTTCTGATCTTAATTTATGTTGCATATTTATAGGATATGCTTTATTAATAACCGTTTTTGTACTAAATTTCCATTCTGAACCTGTAAGATCGTTTACAGTATTTCTATCATCATATATATTTGTTCCCATGTTATACCTCTTTCTTTACCTTCAATTATTTTCAATATATTTAGATATTAATTCACATGTTTTAACTGAAATATTACTTCCTTCTTGCTCAACTTTTCTTTGAAATTTTTCTTTTAAATCACTTGATATCATAACATGCAATCTTTCATCTTTTTTTATACCTTTTGGTCTTCCTCTTTTTTTATTATTCATATATTTATACCTCTTTATAAAAGTATATATTTATTGATTATGTTTGTCAATAATTTTTTGTATATTTAATTATATTTAAATATATATTTTATGTACATAAAAATATATTTGAGGCACATTTCTGTGCCAGCTCTATCTTTCATATCTTCTATCTTTTTTCTTGTTTTTCTTTTGTTCCTTTTCCTGTTTTTGTCTTTCTTCAAAAGCTTTTATTTGCGCTAATTTTTCCAAGCTTTGTTTTTCTATATTGTCACATAACTTAATCTTTTTTCTAACTTTTGTAATTTTTTCTCCTATTGCTATAATATCATTTAATATTTCCTCTTTATTTTGATTTTCAGGCAGTTTATCTCTTGTGTAATATAATTTCTTTCGTTCATTTATTAATGCTTGTAATTCCTCTTTAAAATCGTTTTTACGAATATTTAATTCACTAAGAGTTGTTATATTATATTTACATAGCAATCTTGTTTGTTCAGAATATTCATCCATTTTCTTTACAGCCTCTCTCATCTCAGGAGTCAATTTGTGTTGCATGTTTTTCTTTGGAAATACTTTTAATAAGTAACAATAGTATAAATATAATGCCTTTAATCCTTTTGCTTTAGGTTTTGCTTTTAAAGTCCCTTTATATTTTAATTTTGTATTCCATGTTTGAGGTTTTGGATATACTTCTTTTTCTGGATTTGTATATAAAATTCTATACTCTATTCTATCTAAAGAATATTCTTCTCCAAATGCCCTTTCAATTCTAATATTTCTTTTATATGGTTCTCTTCTTATACTAATTTTTCCAGCTCTTATATTCACAAAATATCCAATATTGTTTAAAATATTTACAAATTGCTTATAACTCCATGCTTGTTTTATTGCATAATCAATATCTTCTTTTGCAAAGGTATAATAACTTGATTTTTGTATTGCACTTTCATAATATTTATCAAAATTTACTTTGTAATTTTTATACTGACCTTTTTTCAAAACTTTAAGTTCATATTCATCACACAAATCATCTGATGTTCTTCTAAGTAGTGCAGTATTTTCATAATTACTGTAATATTTCTTTCCATCTACGAAAGATACAGAATTTAATACAAAATGATTATGAATATGTTTTGTATTTAAATGAGTAGATACTACAACTTCAAATTTATCTCCCCACATTTCTTCTGCAAGTTTTACTCCAATTTCATGTGCTATTTCTGGAGTAACTTCTCCTTCTTCAAAAGATTGATATCCATGAAAAGCCATTATCTTATTTTTTTTACTGTATTTATATTTGTTAAATTTCTTTTTAGTTTTTATCATTTGTTTTAAAGCTATCTTTGGCTCACAATTTATTCCTGATACAAAGAATTGTTTTTCTGTTTTATCCGCATTAGTTGCATAGTTTAATGCTTGCATAATTTATAATCACTTTCTTCTACATTTTTATTTTTTGTTTTCTCTTTATCTGTTGCATAATCAATTACATGATCTAATCTCTTTTGTACTTTCCATATTTTTGTTGTTGCCATTTGCTTTCTCCTCTCATTTAAAAAGGGGATTGGGGATTTTCCCCATTTAGAATTTCGAACTGACGAAATTAATTGCTTGTTAGGACAATAATGCACTCTTTTTTAGTACTAAAACCTTTACTTTTTCTATCAAATACTCACAATATTTTGAAAAATACTTGGACTTTTATTTTAAAATCCAAGTACTTTTTTCTTTCATTTTCTATTTACTTTTTTATATTTTTGTACTACAATAATTGTATAAAGATTTGGGTTAGTATTTTAGTTTTGCGGCTTATACTAACTCTTTTTCTTTTACTTTTTTTAGTGTTATTCCATAACACATTTGATATAATTTTGATATTATTGCATCTACTAATTGTTCATCCTGACTTTGACTAAATCTTTCTATTAATCCACGTTTATCAAACCTAGTTGTAATTATTATCGGTAATCTATTTTCATTTCTATTTTGAATTATTGTATACAATTTTTCTAATGCCCATTGGCTTATTTTTTCTGTTCCAAGATCATCAATTATAATCATATCTACATTTGAGTATAACTCTATTAATTCATTTTCTGACTTTGTATTGTCTCTAAATGTTTCCTTAATCATGTCCAATAACATTGTTAATCTTCCCATTAAAACGATCTTATCATTTTCTATTAATTTGTTAGCAATTGATGCTGCTAAATGTGTCTTTCCAACTCCTGACTCGCCCGTTATTATCAGTCCTTCACTTTGCATTTTTTCTATACTTTTATCGGTATAGTCTTTAGCAACTTTTAATGCCATTTCATTCTCTGAATTAATATTAAAATTTTCAAAGTTTTGTTCTTGAAATTTTTCTTCAACATAGTTCTTCTTGTAAATTTTATTTATGATATTCTTATAATGTTTTCTTTTTTCTATTTCATATTCTTGCTTATCTACATTATTCCAGTATTCTTGTGCCTCATTGCAATTACATCTTTCGTATTTAATTGCATCTGGAGAAATATTTGCATATAAATAATCAAG